>NZ_LIRL01001089.1 GCF_001419795.1 Streptomyces niveiscabiei | reverse complement strand
CCCGCTGTCGTGCACCTCCACCCTCCCGCCGGCGGCTCCGTGCGGGCGCAGGCGCAGGAGGAAGAATCGGCCCGGGGGGACGCCGTGCAGGAGGGCGTTCGTGGTCAGTTCGCTGACGGACAGGAGGACGTCGGCGAGGGAGGCCCCAGGGTGGTCAGGGTGGTGCGGGTGATCTTCTCCGCTTCCGCCGTGGTGGGGTACTGGCCTGTCCTCTTCACCCTCGCCACCAGGTGGGGCCAGGGTTCCGGGGTGCGGATCAGGGAGTGTCTCGGTGACGGGATCGCCCTCCCCGAGGTGTCCTTGGTCTGCTTCGGGTCGGCCGGGTGAGGCTCCGTCGTCGTCATGTTCTCGTTTCCGCTCGGGTTTCTCGCTGTGCCCCGTCTTTTGCTCCTGCCCTGTTTCTCCGGCGCGACACCTGCGAAGTTGACATGGGTGGGCTCAGGTTTGGGGGTGCCTCGGGTCACGGGGTGGTCAAGCGCTAGAGGTTAAGTCAACTCTAGTGAGCATGAGAGCCCTTGAGTGCGTGTTACGGTCGCTTCATGAACCTCAAGGAGTGGGCAGTGGCGAACGGTGTGCACCCGCACACCGCTTATCGCTGGTTCCGTGAGGGCACTCTTCCGGTCCCCGCTGAGCGGGTCGGGCCGCGCACGATCCTGGTGAACATCGAGGCAAACTCCTCACCGTCCGTGACAGGTGGTGTGGGCTTGTACGCCCGCGTGTCGTCCCACGACCAGGAAGCCGATCTTGAACGGCAAACGGCGAGATTGTCTGCGTGGGCGACGCAAGCCGGTCACCGGGTGGCGCGGATCGAGTCGGAGATCGGCTCGGGTGTGGACGGTTCGCGTGCCAAGGTCCGTCGTCTTCTGGCCGATCCGGATGTGACCACCGTGGTGGTGGAGCGCAAGGACCGGCTCGGCCGGATGAACGTGGGGCTGATCGAAGCCGCTCTTGCCGCGAGCGGGCGGCGTCTGGTGGTGCTGAACGACGGTGAGGCCGAAGACGGCCTGGTGCGCGACATGGTGGAGGTCCTGACCTCGTTCTGTGCCCGCCTGTACGGCAGTCGCTCCGCGAAGAGGCGGGCGGAGAAGGCGTTGGCAGCGGCGGCCCGCGATGACTGAGCCGAAGAAGCTCCGCACCATCGCTCCGCCGTTCGTCGCCCCGGGCCCGTCCGGTGTGTCGGTACGCGACCGCTTGAAGAACCTCACCCCCGAGGACGAGGAGGTATTGCGGCTGGTCGGCAGCCACCTCGGCTCGCTCGCCTCCCGTGACCTCAAAGCGCGGTGCGCCGACGGGCTGGAGCACTCCACCGAGTCGTGGGCGGCCCGCAAGCGGGACCTGACCGCCGCCTCGTCGTCCAGGTGGGCTGGGTCTTTGACGAAGGCGACGCACGATCAGTGGGCGCTCGCCCGGCGCGGACAGGCAGCACACCTCCACAACCTCGAAGCCAGTATCCGTACGATCGCGCACCGACTATCCCAGCCGATCGGGGAAAAGGGCACCCAGCGTGCTCCGGGCGGCTACCGGTCGAAGAACGAATGGTTCCAGAAAACCCGGCGGCTGCACCTCCTCAAGGACCGCCTCGACACAGTACGGGCCGACCGCGAGAACGGCATCGTGCACGTCGTGCGTGGCAGCCGACGTCTGCTCAACACCCGCCACAACCTCCACGCCGCACAACTCACCGAGCCGCAGTGGCGAGAGCGTTGGGAAACAGCGCGCTGGTTCCTGTCCGCTGACGGCGAGTCCGGGAAGCGGTACGGCAACGAGACGATCCGCATCACCCCGGACGGCGAGGTAAGCATCAAACTGCCCGCGCCACTCGCCGGGTACGCGAACGCCAAGCACGGCCGGTACGTGCTGGCGGCGAAAGTGTCGTTCCCGCACCGGGGCCCCGAGTGGGCCGACCGTGTGGAAGCCAACCGGGCAGTCGCCTACCGCATCCACTACAACGTCGGGCGTGGGCGCTGGTACGTGGATGCGTCCTGGACCTTTCCCGCCACCCGGACCGTTCCACTCGACGCCGCCCTCGCCAGCGGCGTGATAGGCGTGGACACCAACGCCGACCACCTCGCCGCCTGGCGACTCGACACCCACGGCAACCCGGTCGGGCAGCCCCGCCGCTTCTCCTACGACCTCAGCGGATCGGCCGATCACCGTGACGCCCAAGTACGCCACGCCCTGTCCCGCCTGCTGAACTGGGCCAAAACCTGCGGCGTCGCCGCCATCGCGGTCGAGGACCTCGACTTCGCCGACTCCAAGACCCGCGAGAAGCACGGCCGCAAGAAACGGTTTCGGCAGCTCATCTCCGGCATCCCGACCGGCAGACTCCGCACCCGGCTGATCTCGATGGCCGACGCCACCGGCATCAGCATCATCGCCGTCGATCCGGCCTACACCTCGAAGTGGGGCGCCCAGCACTGGCAGAAGCCCATGGCAGCACCCCGCCGCAGGACGACTCGGCACGATGCCGCGGGCATCGCGATCGGGCGACGCGCCCAAGGGTTCCCGATCCGGCGACGGACGGCACCGCCCCGCGACGACCAGAGCGATCGTCGCGGGCATCGGACCGTCCAGGCCCGACCGGACACCCTCGGGCGTGAGGAAACCCGCCGCCCCGTCACGGAACGTGCACACGATGCACGTGCCCGCGCGGGGACAACACCACGTACGCGGGCGACCAGTGCATCCAAAACCGTTCGGGATGCGCGCAGCGACCAGGGATGGGTCCAAGACCCACTTCTGCTCACTGATTAGGAACGGTTAGCCTCGGGAGTAACTCCTAGGAGGTACTCCATGGCCAAGGTTCCCAGCTCGCTCATCGCCGCCGGTGGGCTCGTCGGCGGGTACGGTGTCGCCCGCTGGACCAAGAAGCGCCAGCTCGGCGGGGTCGTCCTCGCCGGGGCGGGGGCCGCTGCCGCCTGGCAGTGGAAGGAACGGGCCGGCGGGAAGGCCGCAGGGGCGCTCGGGGTCGCGTACCTCGCCGCATTCGCCGGGTCGCATCCGCTGGCGAAGAAGGTCGGGGCCTGGCCGTCGGTGTTCGGGGTCGCGGGGGTCGTGGGGCTCGCGTCGTGGGCGGTCGCGGACCGCAAGGGGGACTGAGGGCAGGGCGTAGTACTGCGGGGCTACCTCGGCAGAGCTACCGGCGCGGTCATACTTCGGGGCTAACCCGGCGGGGGTACCGGCTCGTCGCACTGCGGGGCTACCTCGGCAG
>NZ_LIRL01001088.1 GCF_001419795.1 Streptomyces niveiscabiei | reverse complement strand
GTGCGCGTGACCGGCCGGTGCCGGCTCCTCCTCGGCCGGCGCTTCTCGGTCCGGCGCCGTCCCCGTCGTGCCCGCCGCCCGGTTCGCGCCGCTTCCTCCTCGCCCCGGCCTTCCCAGCACCACCCCCGCCAACACCAGCACCAGCCCGCCCAGTTGGCGTCCGCTCAGGCTGTCGCCCGCGACCGCCGTACCGAGCAGGACGCCCGTCGCCGGGTTCAGGAGCCCGATCAGCCCCACCGTCCCCGCCGGGAGATGCCGCAGCCCCGTGAACCACAGGGCGAACGCCAGGGCCGTGGCGATCAGGGACGTGTAGCCGACCGCGAGGAGCGCCGGACCGGACAGCGCGGGCGGGGCGCCCTCCACCACGGCGGCGACCGGGAGCAGGAACAGTCCGCCCGCGGTGAGCTGCCACGCCGTCGCCGCGAGGACGTCGGCCCCGGAGCCCCAGTGCTTCGTGAGGACGTGTCCGAACGAGGAGACGAGCATCGCCGCGGCCGAGGCGAGGACGCCCACGAGGCTCGTGCCGCCCGCGCCGGTGAACAGCATCAGGCACACGCCGGCCAGACCGACGGCGGCGCCCGCGAGATGCGCCGCCCGGGGGCGCTCGGCGACCATGCCCCACGCGATCAGCATCATCGTCAGCGGGGACACCGCCATCACCGTCGACGCGACGCTCGTCGGGAGCAGCTGGGAGGCGACGTACACGAGGACGAAGAACACGCTCGCGTTCAGCAGCCCCAGCACGGCGGAACGCCCCCACCACACCCCGCGCGGCAGCCGCCGGCGCACGACGAGCAGCGCCAGCCCGGCGGGCAGGGCGCGCAGAGCCGCGCCGTACAGCGGGCTGTCGGGCGGCAAGTACTCGTGCGTCACGAAGTAGTTCGCGCCCCACGCCACCGGCGCGAGCGCCGTGAGGAGGGTCCACCGCACATTCGCTTCCATGGAAGGAAAGGTAACTTCCCGGGAAGGTATTGTGGAAGGCGTGAACGAGAACATTCGCTCGGAAGAGTGGCGGACCGAGGCTGAGGGAACCGGGGAGCGCGGGGCGGCGGAGGACCGCGTCGCCCGCATCCAGGCCGACTGGCGCCGCGAGCGCCCCGACCTCGACGTCTCACCGCAGGGCGTGATCGGCCGGCTGCACTCCCTCGCGGGCCGCCTGACCGACGAACTGTGCCTGGTCTACGGGCGGTACGGCCTCGGGGAGGGCGAGTTCGACGTCCTGTGCGCACTGCGCCGCGCGGGAGCGCCGTACGAAAGAGCCCCCGGGGAGCTCGCCGCGCACACCATGGTCACCACCGGCGCGATGACGAAACGCATCGACCGCCTGGAACGCGCCGGCCTCGTCACCCGGCGGCGCGCGAGCGACGACCAGCGCGGCCGGATCGTCGCCCTCACCGCACCCGGCCTGGACCTGATCGACCGGGCCTTCGCCGACCACATGCGCAACGAACGCAGACTCCTGGACGTGATGACCCCGGCGGAAGCGGCGATCCTCGAACAGCTCCTCGGTACCTGGCTCGCGCGCCTGGACGGGGGCCGCACGCCGGCCGACTCCTGACCGGACATCAGGCGGGCGGCCACCACCGGGACCGGCAACTCCCGCGCCCGCCCCGTGCTTTCACGGGATGCGCACTCGCCCTCACCGTTTCTTTAGATTTCAAAAGCTACGCTCACGGTCAAGCCGAGCGGCCGAAAAACGGCCCCCACGCCGCGGCGCTCGCGTGTTGCACCCCCACAGGTACAGGAGACAGGCCGTGCGCGACGGCGACGTAGTGGTGATCGGCGGAGGGTACGCCGGAGTCCGGCTGGCCAAGAGGCTGGACGCGAGCGCGCGGGTGACTCTGGTGGACCGCAAGGAAGTCTTCTTCCACCGGATCGCGTCGCTGCGCGCGGGCGTGGACCCCGAGTGGACGTCGACGCCGTTCATCCCGTACGACCGGCTGCTGACCCACGGGAGGATCGTCGTCGGCAAGGCGCTGCGCATCGACACGGACGCGCGCAGCGTCGTCCTGGCGACGGGCGAGAGGATCCCCTACGACGTCCTGGTCGTCGCGACGGGCGCCGACTACCCGGAGCCGGCGAGGTTCACCGGGACGACGGTCGAGGAGGCGTCGAAGGCGTTCGTGGCGCACCAGCAGAAGATCGCCGGGGCGGGGCACGTCCTGATCGTCGGCGGCGGCCCCTCCGGCGTGGAACTCGCCGCGGAGATCCGCCTGGCGCGCCCGCACGCGCGCGTGACGCTCGCCCACGCGGGCGGTGCCCTCCTCGACTCGACCGGCAGCGCCTGGGCGGGCCGCAGGGCGCGGGGCTGGCTGGAGGCGCACGACGTGGAGGTCCGCCTCGGCTCCTTCATGGCCCCCGGCACCGAGTTCGGCGTCTACAAGGACGCGCAGGGCGGCACGGTGGAGGCGGACGTCTCCTTCTGGGCCACCGGCATCACCCCCAACACCCTGTGGCTGCGCCTCGCGGGTCACGGCGACTGGCTGAACCCGGCGGGCCACGTCAAGGTCGACCGGGCCCTGCGCGTGGCCGGCCTGCGCGACGTCTTCGCCGTCGGCGACGTCAACGACGCGGCCGACCAGAAGATCACCCAGGCCGCGATCACCCAGGCCGACCTGGCCGCCCACAACATCCGCGTCCACCTCACCACGCAGGGCCGCCACCGCAAGGAACCCCGCCTCTACCGGGCCCCTCACCGCAGCCCCCTCATCGTCCCCTTCGGCGGCGCCGACGGCCTCACCCTCGTACCCGTCCCGGGCGGCGAGAGCGCGGTGCTCGGGAGCCGGACGACGACGGTCGCCAAGGCGAAGACGCTGATGACGCCGTACATGCGGCGGCAGTTGGGGTACACGGCGGCCTGAGCGCACGCGGAAGGGCCGCCCCGTGAGGTCACGGGACGGCCCTGGGAACGGCCCGGTGTCAGCACCGGGACCACCGCCGGGATCGCCGCTACACGCATCCGGGAGGCGGGCACTTGCGGGCCAGCCGGGCCCTCGCCCCCGGGAACCGGAGGGTGGCGGCGATGCGAAGCAGGAAGGAGACCTGCACCGGACCGGGCGGGCCTCCGCCCTCACCACCGGCCCTGGGAACGGTCGGGTTCTTGTTCATGTGTTGCTCCCTTCGGCGCCGCTGCCGCGGCCTGTGATCGCTCACGAGTCTTCGCCGCCCGCTGTCCCGGCCGCATGGGACGGCTGTCCCGACGTGGTCCCGGGCTCCGCCGGGAACCCGGCCTCCACGACCGTCCCGGCCCCGTCGCTGGTCAGCGAGAACGCGCCGCCCAGCTCCTCCGAGCGCTCGGCCATCGACCGCAGCCCCACCCCCGCGCAGTGCTCGTGGGCGGGGAAACCGTCCCCGTTGTCCGTGATCCGCAGCCCGACCCTCCCGTCCGCCACCGTGACCAGGGCCCGCGCCCGGTCCGCGTGCGAATGCCGCACCACGTTGTTGAGCGCCTCCGCGGTGATCCGGTACACCGCCACCTGGAGCGCCGCCGGCAGCGGCGGCAGCGGGTCCGGCTCCACCGCCACGGAGATCCGCAGGCTGCGGCTGCTGAGCTGATCGGAGAGCCGGCGCAGCGCCCGCGCGAGGTCCGCCCCGTCCAGCGCGGCCGGCGCCAGCCCGTCGGTGATGTGCCGCAGCTCCTTGATCGCGTACCCGATCCCCTCCGACACCCCGCACAGCGGCTCGGCGACGCGCGCCTCGGCGCCCCGCCGGACGGCGTCCACCTGGAGCCGCAGCCCCGACAGGGCCGGTCCCAGGCCGTCGTGCAGCTCGTGCCGCAGCCGCCGCCGTTCCTCCTCGCGGGTGTGGACGATCTGCTCGCGGCTGCTGCGCAGATCCCGGTACAGCCGCAGCGAGGCCAGCGCGGGACCCGCCTGCTGCGCCAGCACCTGCACCGCTTCCCGGTCCTGCGGGTCGAGCGCCAGCTCGCCCGGTCGCGGCGCGACGTCCAGCCGGCCCGTCTCCTCGCCCCGGTAGCGGATCGGGAAGCGTTCCGCCCGGGGCCCCGGGTCGCCCACGCGCACCAGCTCGTGCGGCCCGTGCTGCCCGTCCACGGTGACCGAAGCGGCCGGCAGCCCGAGGGTGTGCACGACCGTCCCGGCCAGCAGCTGCGGGGTGTCACCGGGCTCCACCGCCTGGCTGAGCGCCTTCGACAGGTCGCGCACCACCTGGTACGGCTGAGCGCGCGACCCGTAGAACCAGCGGTCCACCAGATACGAGGCCCCGCGCGAGACGGGCCGCAGCAGCAGCCCCACGACCAGCCCCAGCGCGAGGGCGGGCAGCAGCTTGGCGGCGTTGGTGTGGTGCGGGGCGAAGCTCAGCACGAGCGCCACCGCCGCCGTGCACACCACCATCATCAGCAGCGTCAGCAGCAGGACCGTCAGCACCCGCCGGGCCCCCCGGTCCAGCGCCCAGGTGCGCGCCCGCACGTGCACGAACGCCAGCGCGACCGGCCACAGCGCCGCCGCCGCGTACGCCAGCGGCGTCCGCACCTGCTCGGAGATAAGACCGCGCTCGACCAGCAGGAGTTGCGCGCACCAGGCCAGGTAGGGCAGGTTCACCCAGTACGTCAGCCGCCGGTACTCCGAGGAGCTGAGCACGCGGACGACCGTCAGCAGCACCGCGAGGCCCACCAGCACCTCGCCGCCGTCGTCGTTGAAGGGCCCCATCACCGGCGAGGTCCACGCCCAGAAGTCGGCCCAGGCGCCCTGTGACATCGGGTTGGTGATGTCCATCCGCACGGTGACGCCGGTGCTCCAGCGGTACGCCTGCTGCACGACCGCGAGGGCCAGCATGACCCCCGTGTACCAGCGCGCCCAGCGGCCCCCGAGCCGGCCGTCGGGCAGCCACAGCGGCTGCGTGTAGAGCAGGGTCAGGAACAGCGTGAAGAAGACCATTCCGCTGAAGAACGCCAGCCCGGCGAGCGCCCGGGGCATCAGCCCCAGCCAGATCGTCAGCTGGAGGGTGAAGCACAGCACCGCCGTCGCGCCCGCGGCCAGCAGGAACCAGCCGAACACGGTCCCCGAGCCACGCGCGACGAACACCATCCCGGACAGGGCGAAACCGAGGCCCAGCATCATGTACTGGGCCGCGTAGTCGAACTCCTGGTATTGGGTGGCGGCGTCGAGATGGGTGAGCGCCAGCACCCCCCACACGACCCCCGCGAGCGCCACGCACGCGCACACCAGATACGCCGGCAGCAGCTCGCGCCCCGTCCCCGGGACCTTCGTACCGTTCACCTCCGCGCCCATGTCCACTCCTCGCCGTCGCCGACTCGATCCCTCCAGCCTCATCCGCCCGCTGTCCCGGACGCATGAGGCACCGGTCCCGAACCGCTACGGCTCCTCGCCGAGCCCGGCGTCCCGCGCGCGGGCGACGGCTTCCGCGCGGGTGGCGACGTGGAGCTTCTCGAAGATGTGGGTGACGTGGTTGCGGACGGTCTTCTCGGAGAGGACGAGTTCACGGGCGATACGGCGGTTGTCGAGCCCGCGCGCGATGAGCGCGAGGACCTCGCACTCGCGCGCGGTGAGCGCCGGGAAGAGCTGCTCGGCATCCCGGCGCCGCGACCCGGCGACGAGCGTGCTGAGCCGCGCCGCCACCCCGGCCCCGAAGACCGCGCCGCCCGCCGCGACGGTCCGTACGGCGTGCAGGACCTCCTCGGCGGCGGCGCCCTTGACGATGTAGCCGCGCGCACCGGCCTGGAGGGCGGCGAGGAGGTCGCCCTCGTCGTCGGACATGGTGAGGGTGAGGACGGGCAGCCCGGGATGGTCCTCGGCGAGGGCGCGGATCGCGGAGACGCCGGAGCCGTCCGGCAGGCCGAGGTCCATGATGATCACGTCGGGGCTGCTCGCGGACACGGCGGCCGGGATCTCGGCGATCGTCTCCGCCTCCGCCACGACGACCACCTCGCCGAGGCTCTCCAGCGCCGACTTCAGACCGCTGCGGAACAGCGGGTGGTCCTCGACGACCAGCGCCCGCAGCACGGACCGGTCCGCGGGCGACGGGGGATCCTCGTTCACTCTCGAACGGTAATCCCTTGAAGGCCGAGTCGTCATATTTTCAGCCGATACGGTCTGTGTGTACGGTTCACGGCATCAGCAGCACCGGCTTCACCGCCTCCCCCCGCACCGC
>NZ_LIRL01001087.1 GCF_001419795.1 Streptomyces niveiscabiei | reverse complement strand
AGGACGACCGGCTCGCCGTCCGGCAGGTGCTCGGTGGTCGTCAGGGGTGCCCGGCCGAGCGCCAGGACGGCGAGCCGGTCGTCCTCCCGTCGCAGTGGGTCGTGGCCGGGCGCCCCGCCTGACCTGTCGGGGGAGGGGCGCGCGTGCGCTGGCCGTACGAGGGGCCTGCACCGCGCGCGTGCGTCGGCCGGACGATCGGCCCGCGCCGCGCGCGTGCGGAGCGCCCTCACTCCGCCCTCCGAGCATCCGTGGCCCTCTTGTATGGCATGGATCACATCCCCGAGGGTGAGTGGTCGGCGGGGGGCGTCTGCGTACACCCGCCCGACGGCCGGACCACGGATGGGAGGATGTGGCCCCATGACCGCCGGGTGGTGCGCGCGCACAGGGAGGGCCGTGATGTTCGCGGCCGTCTGTGTCGTGCTCGCCGCCCTGGGGCACGTCCTGATGTCCGGCGCGGGGCTGCCCCTGTGGGCGCTCGGCGCGGCCTTCGGCATCACCGTCGCCGCGGGGTGCGCGCTTGCCGGACGGGAGCGCGGGCTGCCCGCGGTCGTCGGGGGTGTGGTCGCCGTGCAGGCCCTGCTCCACCAGGGGTTCTCCGCCGTGCAGCGGACGGACTCCGGCGCGGCCGACACGGCCGGCATGGCAGACATGGCAGACATGCCCGGCATGCACATGGACATGGGGATGCCCCACATGGACATGTCCCATGCGGGCGGCCACGACGGCATGGGGGTACCCCTCACGGACGCCTCGACGGCGTCGTACGGGATGCTCCTCGCGCACCTGCTCGCCGCGCTGCTGTGCGGCCTGTGGCTGGCCTACGGGGAGCGCGCCGTGTTCCGGGCCCTGCGGGCCGTCGGCGCGTGGCTGGCGGCCCCGCTGAGGCTCGTGCTGGCCGTCGCCGTGCCGCCGGAGTTCCCGCGCCCCCTGTGGCGGCGCGGACGGTCCGGGCGCACGCCTGTCCAGCGGCTTCTCGTCCACTCGCTCACGTCCAGGGGACCGCCCCGGGGGTGCGCTGCCGTCTGACGGCAGCCGGTGACCCGAGCCGCCCCAGCGCGCCTCGGGACGCGGCCGTACCCGGCCGTACCCCCCTTCACCGGACCGCACGCGCGCGCGTGCGGTCCCGGACGTGACCAGAGAAGGACACACCCGAGTGACTCTCTCCACGCTGCCCTCCCCGCGCGCCGACGCGGACGCCTCGATCACCGCGTGGGCACTGTCCGCGCGCGACGGCGACCCCGTCGCCGTCGACCGATGGGTGCGCGCGCTGTACCGGGACGTGCTGCGGTACGTCATCCACCTGAGCGCCGACCCACAGGGCGCCGACGACCTCGTCCAGGACACCTTCGTCCGGGCCCTCGGCAGCCTGCACCGCTTCGAGGGGCGCTCCTCCGCACGCGCGTGGCTGCTGACGATCGCCCGCCGCGCGGTCGTCGACAGCCACCGCCGGGCCGCCGTACGCCCGCGTGTGTGCGACTCCGACGCCTGGGAGACGGTCGCCGTCCCCGGCTTCGAGGACGGCGTCCTCCTGCTCGACCTGCTCGCCGCGCTGCCCCGGGAGCGCCGAGAGGCGTTCGTGCTGACGCAGATCGCGGGCTGGCCCTACGAGGAGGTCGCCGCCCGCAGCGGCTGCCCCGTCGGAACCGTCCGCTCGCGCGTCGCGCGGGCACGCGCCACGCTGGCCGCCCTGCTGGCGGAGCGGCCCACGGAGGCGGGCGCGGCCGTGGCGTAACGTGACGCCCCATGAAGATCCTGATCAGTGCTGACATGGAGGGTGCCACCGGGGTCACCTGGCCGGAGGACGTCCGGCCGGGCGCCCCGGAGTGGCGGCGGTGCCGGGAGATGTTCACCTCGGACGTCGACGCGGCCGTCCGCGGCTTCTTCGACGGCGGCGCCGATCACGTATTGATCAATGAAGCCCATGCCACGATGCGCAACCTTCTGCTTGAGCGTCTTGACGAACGTGTGGACATGTTGACCGGTCGTCACAAGGACCTGTCCATGGTTGAGGGAGTCCAGTACGGCGACGTGGACGGCATCGCGTTCGTCGGGTACCACGGCGGCGCCGGCATGGAGGGCGTCCTCGCCCACACCTACCTCGCCAACACGATCACCGGCGTCTGGCTGAACGGCGTCCGCGCCAGCGAGGGCCTCCTCAACGCCCGTGTCGCCGCCGAGTACGGGGTACCCGTGATCCTCGTGACGGGCGACGACATCACGTGCGAGGACGCCCTCGGGTACGCGCCCGAGGCGCACAAGGTCGCCGTGAAGGACCACGTCTCGCGGTACGCGGCGATCTGCCGCACGCCCGCGCGCACGGCCGCCGACATCCGCGCGGCGGCCCGCGACGCGACGGCGCTCGCGGTACGGCACGACCCGGCCGGCACCGGCCCGTACACGGTCGCCGTCGAGTTCGACGCGGAGCACCTCGCGGGAGCCGTGACGGTGATCCCCGGCGTGGCGCGGACCGGGGAGCGCAAGGTCGCGTACACGACGGACCGCATGTACGACGCGATCCGGGTGTTCAAGGCGGTCACCACGGTCGCCGCGTCCGCGATGGAGGAGACATATGGCTGACCGGCAGGCGTACGACGAGGTCGTGCGGTTCACGTCCGACCTGATCCGCTGCGACACCACCAACCGGGGAGGCGGCGACTGCCGCGAGCGCCCCGCCGCCGAGTACGCGGCCGAACAGCTCGCCGACATCGGCCTGGAACCCACGCTGCTGGAGCGCACCCCGGGCCGCACCAACGTCGTCGCCCGCATCGAGGGCACCGACCCCTCGGCGGACGCGCTGCTCGTCCACGGCCACCTCGACGTCGTCCCCGCCGAGGCCGCCGACTGGAGCGTGCACCCCTTCTCCGGCGAGGTCCGCGACGGGGTCGTGTGGGGGCGCGGCGCCGTCGACATGAAGAACATGGACGCGATGGTCCTCGCCGTCGCCCGCTCCTGGGCCCGCGAAGGCGTACGCCCGCGCCGGGACGTCGTCATCGCGTTCACCGCCGACGAGGAGGCGAGCGCCGAGGACGGCGCCGGGTTCCTCGCCGACGAGCACCCCGGCCTCTTCGAGGGC
>NZ_LIRL01001086.1 GCF_001419795.1 Streptomyces niveiscabiei | reverse complement strand
GAGGCCATCGCGCAGGCGTGCGCCGACGCCCTGCGCGACGCCTCCTACCTGTCGGTCTTCCGGTACGAGAACGTCTACGCCAGGCGCGCCGCGCGGGCACTCGTCGAGGCGGCGGGCGCCGACCACTACGGCCGGGTCGTCTTCTCGACCTCCGGCGGTGCCGCGAACGACCTCGTGATGAAGCTCGCCCGGCACCACCACGCCCTGCGCGGCGACGGCGCGCGCAAGCTCGTCGTCGGCCTGCGGGACAGCTACCACGGCCTGACGTTCGGCGGATTCGCGCTCACCGGCGAGAACCTCGGCCAGTCCGTGTACGGCGTCGACCAGCGGCTCGTACGCCATGTTGCCCCCAACTCCATAGAAGAAATAACCCAGTTGGCGGCCCAGCAGGGCGGCCGGATCGCGGCGGTCGTCGTGGAACCGGTGCTCGGCAGCGGGGCCGTGGCCCTCACCCCGGAGTACGTCGCGACCCTGCTCGAACTCCGGGACCGGTACGGCTTCCTCCTGGTCGCCGACGAGGTCGCCACCGGCTTCGGCCGCACCGGGGACTTCTTCGCCTCCCAGCGCTGGCCCGCACCGCCGGATCTGCTCATCACCTCGAAGGGCCTGACCAACGGCACGCAGGCGGCGGCGGCCGTCCTGCTGCCCAGCGCGCTCGCCGAACCCTTCGACGCGGCCGGAGACGTCTTCGTGCACGGCGAGACGCAGGCCGGAACGCCCGTCACCTGCGCGGCGATCCTGGCCACGGTGGAGGAGATGCGCCGGCTCGACGCGGTCGCCTCCGCGCGGCGGCTGTCGGCGGTGCTGGACGAGAAGCTCGCGGAGCTGGTCGCCGCCGAGCCGCTGGTCTCGGCGACGACGGGGCTCGGCTGCTTCCGGTCCATCCGGCTGCGTACGCCCGGCGGGGAACCGCTGCCGCAGCGGGAGGTGCCGGAGGTCGTCGCCGCGATCCGCGCGGCGGGCGCGATCGTGCACCCCAGCGTCAACGGGGTGCAGATCCTGCCGGCGCTGGTCTACACGGACGACGAGGTCACCGAACTGCTGGACTGCGTACGGGCCGGGGTGGCCGCGCACGCCCGCCAGAGCGAGGCGGTCTGAGTGGACACCGTGTGGAACCTCAGCCCCCGGCGCCCGACCCAGGTCGTGCACGGGATCGGCGGACTGGCCAAGTGGCTGAGCCACCGAGAGGGCGAGTGGCCCAGCCACCGAGAGGCTGAGTGGCTCAGCCACAAAGAGGCCGAGTGGCTCAGCCACCGAGAGGACAAGTGGCTTAGCCACTCAAAGGCCCGGACACTGACCCTCCTCGCCGACCCCGCCGTAGCCGACTCGGAGACGGTCGCCCGGATCACCGCCTGCGCCCAGTGGGCGGACCGGACGGTCGAGCGGTACGTCCCCGAAGGCCCCGGCACGCTGGAGAGCGTGACGGAGCTGGCGCACCGGCTCCGCACCAGCGAACTCGTCGTGGCCGTCGGCGGCGGCACCCTCCTCGACCAGGCCAAGCTCGCGGCGCTGATGAGCGCGGCCCCCGTCGTACGGGACCGGCTCGCGGCGCGCGGCCGGAGCGGACTCGTGCTGCTCCCGGCGGACGCCGAGCCCGCCGTACCTGTCGTCACCGTGCCGACCACCGTCGGCACCGGCAGCGAACTCAGCGGCGGTGCCTGTCTCGCCGGGCCGCAGGGCAAGCGGCTGGTGCTCGGGGGCGGGCTCCAGCCGGACGTGGCGGTGCTCGACCCGGTCGCCACCCGGACGCTGCCCGTGGAACTGCTCGCCGAGGGCGTCTTCGAGGTGTTCTTCCGGGTCGCCGGGATGTACGTCGGGGACCCGCAGGACCTGCCCACCGAGGACGCGTTCACGCTGACGCTGCTGCGGCGGATGACCGAGCTGGGCGCCGAGCTGGCGTCGGTCCGGCGGGCCGGTGAAGCACCCGGTGACGCGCTGCGGCTGGAGATCGCCAAGCTCAGCGGCGTCAGCCACGGGCCCTGGTTCAACGCCGGCCGCGACCCGTCCGCCTGCAAGGGCTGGTACCTCGCCAACGAGCTGTCCACCGGGCTCGGCCTGCGCAAGATGACGGCCGCCGCCGCCGTACTGCCGCCCCTGTGGCGGCGGATCGAGGAGGGCGACGTCCCCTGGGGCTCGGCGCCCCGGCTGCACCGCCTCTGGCAGGCCGTCGCCTCGGCCCACCGCCCGGCGCTGCCCGCCGACCCGGTCGAGGGCATCGAGACCCTGCTCGACACCTGGCTGATCGGCCGGGACGTCGAGGCGAGCGAGGAGCGGGCGGAGCTGATCGCCCGGTCCACGCTGCGCGCGTGGGGGGACGGGCTGCCCACGCTGGGCGCGCTCACCCTCAGCGACGTACGGCGGGTGCTGACCGAAGCGGTCCGGCAGCCGCACACCACAGACTTCCGCCGGTAAAAGCCTGCGGACGACCCGAAACACCGAGGGAGGGGGAAAACACCATGCAGACCGTGAACAACACCACGTCCGCGCCCCTGGAGCTGGCTCTCCAGGAGCTGGACCAGCAGCTCGACATGCGGGAGCTGGAGGCGCTCGACGCCCCGGACTTCAGCTGGAGCGCGGCGCTCAGCGCCGTCGGCGGCCTGAGCGCGGGGGGCGTCATCTCGTACGTCTCCATCGTCACGCTCGCCACCTGATTCCCGTATCAGAGACCCGACATCCCCGAAGGAGGTGAAAGAAATGAAGGAGAACACCAACCCCGCTCTGGAGCTGGCCATGCAGGAACTGGCCATGGAGGAGCTGGAGGGCATGGAGGCCCCCGACTGGTGGGACAGCTTCCTCGCCAGCGCCGCCATCTCGGCCGGCGTCAGCACCGCCTACAGCACCATCGCCGTCACCTCGGTCATCGCGACCTGAGCCTGAACGGACACCGCCCTGTTCCGGAGGCCGGCCATTGGCCTCCGGAGCAGGGCCGCTGCGAACGAATATACGTGCGGCCCCGAGCCGCAGGGGAGGACATGGCGTGACCGACGCCATCGACATCACAGGACTCACGAAACGCTACGGCGACCTCACCGCCGTCGAGGACGTGACCTTCACCGTCCGTTCGGGCCGGGTGGTGGGCCTCCTCGGACGCAACGGGGCCGGCAAGACCACGACCCTGCGGATGCTGCTGGGCCTCGCCCGCCCCACCGCGGGAACCGCCACCATCTTCGGCCACCCGTACGCCCAACTGCCGCGCGCAGCGCACCGCGTGGGCGTCAGCATCGACGGCATCGGCCCTTCCGCCGCCGCCTCGGGCCGCGCCGACCTGCGGATCTGGGCGAAGACCATCGGCCTGCCCCGCACCCGCGTCGACGACGTCCTCGAACAGGTCGGACTCGCCTCCGACGCCCACCGCAAGGTCCGCGACTACTCGCAGGGCATGCGGCAGCGGCACGCGCTGGCCACCGCGCTCCTCGCGGATCCCGAGCTGCTCATCCTCGACGAGCCCGCCAACGGCCTCGACCCCGACGGCATCCGCTGGCTGCGCGAACTCCTGCGCTCCCTCGCGGCCGAGGGGCGCACGGTGCTGGTCTCCAGCCACATCCTCGCGGAGGTCGAGCAGATGGCCGACGACATCGTCATCGTCCAGAAGACCCTGCGCTACAGCGGCAGCACCGCCGAGCTGACCCGCGACGGCGAACTCAGCCTGGAAAGCCGCTTCTTCGACCTCGCCGGTCCCGCTGTGAAGGAGGATGTCCGTGCGTGACCTGATCGGAGCCGAGTGGCGCAAGATCTGGACCGGGCGCGCCTGGTGGGGAGTCACCGCGTTCATCGTCCTCATGTGTGTGATGGCCGACGCCGGGTTCGTCCAGCAGGACGACGCGAAGAGCGGCGCGAACGGGGACATCACCTCCACGCTCGTCCAGGGCTGGTTCATGGTCGAGCTCGCCGCCGCCGTGATCGCGATGCTCGCGGTGACGCGGGAGTTCGGGAACGGCTCGATCAGCCGGTCGGTGCTGCTGGGCGGGGGCCGGGCGCGTGTGCTGACGGCGAAGCTGGTCGCCGTCGTCGGCTGCGGCGCGGTGTTCGCGCTGGCCGCCGGGGCGCTCGCCGCCGTCAGCCCGTGGCTGTTCCTCGCCGGGCGCGAGCGGGGGCCCGAGTGGACGGCGACCACGACGTGGACGCTGCTCGGGGTGATGCTGACCATCGTGGTCGGCGCGGTGTGGGGGGCGCTGCTCGGGCTGCTGATCCGGCAGCAAGTGGCCGCGATCCTCGTCCTGTTGGTGAGCACGTGGCTGGTCGGCGAAGGGCTGCTGCGGCTGGTCCCGTCCGTCGGGCGGCTGACCATCGACGAGGCCATGGCGTCCGTGTACCGGGGCGGCAACGAGAACCTGCTGCCGATCCCGTGGGCCCTGCTGGTGCTCGCGCTGTGGATAGGGGCGGGCACGATCGCGGCCCGCGCCCTGTTCCTGCGCCGGGACCTGCCGTGAGAACGACGCTGAAGGAGACCGGCGCCGGCGAAGGCCGTCGCCGGGGCTTCAAGCGCGTACCCGGCAAGCGGGTCCAGGACGAGAAGCCCCCGGCCCCCCTCCCCG
>NZ_LIRL01001085.1 GCF_001419795.1 Streptomyces niveiscabiei | reverse complement strand
GGGCGGAGGCGGGGGATGCTGCGGCGGGGGCTGTTGCGGGTAGCGGTGGGGTGCCCGCGCCCCCTCGGGCGCGAACAGCCGGCCCGCCTCTCTCACGCCCCCGAACGAACCGCCTTCAGGAACTCGCGCAGGATACGTTCGCCTGCCAGGACTCCCCGTTCCGGCAGGGCCGTCACCCCCGGGCCCGCCCAGCCCGTGTCCGCCAACTCCCCGTGCCCCGGGCGCCAAGCCCGGTCCACGGCCTCCAACAGGTCGGCGTCCAGCAGGGAGTCACCCGCGCCGAGGCTCAACTCGGCCCCCGTACGGCGCAGTACCTCACGGACCGCCGCGCTCTTGGTCAGCGGCCTGGGGACCACGTAGATCTTGCGGCCCTGGAGCGAGACCCCCCAGCCCAACCCCTCCGCCCACGCCGCGAGTTCCTTGACCCACTCCTCCGGCAGCAGCTCGCGTTCCACCACCAGGTAGGAGAAGAGGTCCTCGGCGACGCGCTGCTTGCGCAGCCACACCGGGTCGGCGTTCGCGGCCAGGTGCGCCTGGATCTCCTCGTGCGGGGCGCACTCGGCGGCGAGGCGGGAGGTCACCTCCGCCTGCCAGTCGGCGTCGCTCACGCCGTCCACCAGGATGTGCCCCCCGTTCGCACAGATCGCGAACTTGGGCGCGGGGCCTGGGAGGTTGATGCGGAGGTACTGCTTGCGCGTCCGCGTCGTCGTGGGCACGAAGACCGCCGCGTCGCCCAGGTCGGCGAGCAGCTGGGACGCCGACTCCGTCATGAACGACAGCGGACGCGCCTCGTGGACCTCCACGCACAGCAGGCGGGGCGCCCGCGCGTCCGGCATCGTGAGCGCGAGGGCGGACGGCGAGTAGATGAGCGTACGGTCGAGGTCGCTGGCGACGAGTACCGGCATCAGACGGTCACAGCCTTCCCGTCGGCGCCGGTGGCACCGCGCGTGTACTGGGGGTGGATCAACCCGACGCAGGTGTACGGGAGTTCGGCGACCTCCTCGACGGGTACGCCGCGCTGCTCGGCGAGTAGCCGGACATGCCGGAGGTCATCACCGGCCCCCGCGCGGGCGAGGATCTTCCACGGCACCCGGCGCAGCAGCACCCGCGTCGTCTCCCCCACCCCCGGCTTCACGAGGTTGACGTCATGGATGCCGTACTCCTCGCTGATCCGCTCGACGGCCGCCCACCCTTCCCAGGTCGGCGTACGGTCGCTGGCGAGCAGCTCCTTGACGGCGGCGTCGACGGACTCGCCCACCTCGGCGAACCGGGCGCAGACCGCGTCCAGGAACGCGACGGAGACGTCGGCCCCGGCCAACTCCCGGTAGAACTTGGCCCCGTGGAAGTCGTCCGGCCCAACCAGGTCCGCGCGCAGCACAGTTCGCGAAATCAGCCCGGACACCGTCGAGTTGAGGCAGGCGGAGGGGATGAGGAAGTCCTCGCGCGTGCCGTACGTCCGGACACAGGAGCCGGGGTCGGCGAGGACGGCGATCTCGGCGTCGAAGCCGGCGGCGCCCCCCGCCTCCTCGAACTCCCCGATCGCGGCGGCGAGTTCGCGCGTGATCGCGCCCTTGCCGGTCCATCCGTCGACGAACACGACGTCGGCGGGGTCGTGGTGCTCGGCCAGCCAGCGCAGCGCGTTCGCGTCGATGCCCCGGCCGCGCACGATCGACACGGCGTAGTGGGGCAGGTCGAGGCCGTGCCGGTGCTGGGCCCAGCGGCGCATGAGGACACCGACGGGGGTGCCGGCTCGGGCCAGCGAGACGAGTACGGGGCGGGGTGAGCGTTCCGCGAGGACCGTCTCCGTGACCACGCCGACCGCCTGCGCGAGGCGCTCCGCCGAATCCGTCAGCGCGGACTGGAACAGCGCCTGGTACTGCTCGGTCGGCTGGTACTCGATCGGCAAGGACTCCGCGTAGTGGGCGCCGCCGCTCTGTACGGCCTCCTCGCGCTCCTCCGTCGGCGCCTCCAGCGTGACGTCCGAGAGGTCCTGGAGGAGCCAGCCGACCTCGTCCGGGGCGTACGAGGAGAAGGCGGGGCCTCTGAGGGGGGCGGGCAGCATGCGGGGCCTTCCAGGCAGGTAGGACGGGATCACCGCGAGGGTCACTTGCGGGGTGTGCTCGGCGAGTTGGGCCAACAGGCCGTCGGGGGCGTGGAGTTCGGGGGTGTCTGCGGTGGAGTCGACGATCACGAGAACCGCGTCGAAGCCGGCGCCGGCGATGTTGTAGACGTACCGGTCGCCCGGGCCGTCCGCCGGGTTGTCGTGGGCGGGGAAGGTGAGGCGGGTGCGGATGGCGTACGCCGGGTCGTCGACAGCGAGGACCGGGGAGCGGGTCGTTGTCGAGTAGCGGACCTCGGCGTCGGCTATGTGCTCCAACTCGTGGGCTAGGCGGAGGGGGGCGTACATCAGCTCTTCGAAGCCGAGGACGTGGATGCGGCGGGCGTCGGCGGGGAGTGCCTCTGCGAGGCGGGCGGCCATCTCGGGGAGGGCTGCGTCCAGTTGTATTCGGTGGTGGGCGGTGAAGCCGTGACGGCCGCCGTCGGGGAGAGCGAGAGGCCAGTGCAGTTCGACGCGGTTGTATTTCGGGTGCGGGTCGGTGGGGGTTGTTCGCGCAGTTCCCCGCGCCCCTAGGGGGTCGGTGCCGGCGGCGATCGATTCGTACCGGACCACCAGTTCCTGTCCCCTCTCCAGCACCCCCTCCGGCAGTCTCACCGTTCCCGATGCCGCCGCCACGAGATCCACCCGCGCGCCGATCTCCTCCGCGAACACGGAAAGCCGCCCGGCGTCCGCCGGGGATCTCATGTCCACCAGCGTCACCACCACATACCGCCCCCGGGGATACCTCTCGTGCAGGTCCCGGATCGTGTTCATGATCGTGTTGCCCGTCGAGAACTCGTCGTCGACCAGGACCAACGGCCCGTCCCCGCGCAGCAGTTCCCCGTCCTCCGGCAGCAGCAGATGCGACGTCGCATGCGAGTGCGCCTCCTCGAACCCCCCGGCCCGCGCCACCCCCTCCACCGGGCGTCGGGTCGAGTGGAGGTACGTGACGTCGCCGACGCCGTCCGCGACCGAGTGGCCGAGTCCCGTCGCCGTCTCCGCGTACCCCAGGACCACCGCCGACTCCGCGTCGGCGCCCAGGAGTTCGCGTACCCGGCGGCCGAGGGCGAAGCCGTGGCCGTAGACGACGGACGGGAGCTGCGGTACGTGTTTGCCGAGGACGTTGGAGACGAGGAGGTGCGCGCGCTTGGGGTTGCGGCGCAGGGCGAGGCCCAGCATCTCCGGCAGCACCGCGTCCCCGGCGAGTTCCACGCCGAGCCGTTCGGACACCCAACCGCCGGACCAGACCGCGTCGTTCACATCGCTCCTCATGACGTCACCGAAACACAGCACAGAGCTCAGGCGGGGATACCGGCCGCGAGCAGATCGACGAACCCGACGTCCTCGCGGGCCACGCCGAAGACCTCGGCGCGCAGCATCGTGCGCTCGGCCCAGGCGCGGTGCGGCTTCACCTCGTTCATCTTGTTCGTGTACGCCGAGCGCAGGACGCCCCCGCCGCCGCGCTCGGGCCGCAGGATGTCGGCCGCGTCGCTGTACTCCTCGTGGCTGACGACGGACAGCGCGTGGACGGCCGGGACGTGCGAGGGGTGGATGCAGGTCTTGCCGAGGAGGCCGTTCGCGTGGTCGAGGGAGATCTCGCGCAGCAGCCCGTCCATCGCGTGCTCGATGAGGCGTTCGCGCAGGTCGACGGCCTCGACCTCCAGGAAGGGGCTGGTGCGCAGCTGCGGTTTGAACATCCGCTGGGGGACGCGGAAGTACTCCCAGACGGGGCCGGTGACGGTGAAGCCCGTGCCGTCCGCGCGGCCGAGCATGTTGACGACGTCGGCGATGACGGACGCGACGATCTGGACGTCGTACGCGGTCATGTCGGGGGCGCGGCGCAGGCCGTAGGAGGAGCAGAAGTCGGTGACGCCGAGGCGCAGCGCGAGGACGCGGTCGCGGTACTTGTCGACGGCGCGGGCGATGCCCTCCAGGGCCTCGACGCGGGTCTCGCGGTACATCAGCTCGGGGGTCTCCAGGACCGGCATCCCGAACAGGCGCTGTCCGCTGGCGAGTTCGGCGGCGGTGAGGGCCTCCAGGAACGCCGTGCCGCGCTCCTCGGTGAACTTGGGGAACACGAACCCGCTGAGCAGGGAGACGCAGGGGCCGAGGCGGCGGACGAGGTCGGGGATCTGGTCGGCCGTACGGACCCGGATGAACAGGAGGGGGAGTTCCTCGGGGCGGGTCGCGAGGTCGGCGAACTGGCGGACGAGGTTCTCCTCGCCGGCCGCGACGTCCTCGTCGCCGATGGAGTCCTCCAGGCACAGGACCATGGAGACGACGCCCTGGGCGGCCTGCTTGATCACGTCGTCCGCGAGGCGGGGGCGGGTCGCGGGGCTGTAGAGCGTGGCGCCGAGGGCCGCCGACAGGAGGCGGGCCGGGGAGTCCGTACCGAACGCGCAGGGTTCCTGGTGGAAGAGGCGCCGGCGCTCCTGCGGGGCGATGTGCCCGAAATGACGCATGTCTACCCCCGTGACGGACGACGAGCCCAGTGGATTCCGTGAAAACAAGTGACCGGTAATAGTACGTACCGATCGGTTCAAAAGTTCCCGCCGGGAATGAATTTCTGGTAACGCCACCGGGCACCTCCCGATGGACTCCACGCCTCGGTTGTCCTGCTCAGCGGCGAGAGGGCAGGATGACGCCATGACGCACGCGATGCTGAAGGGGTCGAACGTCCCGCTCGAAGCCACCACGGTGCGCGCCGTGCTGCGCTGGACCCCCGGGCAGGGTGTGCCGAACGTCGACGCCTCCGCTCTCCTCCTGGGTTCCGACGGCCGCGTGCGCTCCGACGAGGACTTCGTCTTCTACAACCAGCCACGCCACCCCTCCGGCAAGGTCTGGCGGCTCGGCCAGAAGCGGACCGCCGACGCCCTCACGGACACCATCCAGACCGACCTCGCCGGTGTCGAGTCCGTCGTCAGCCAGATCCTGCTCGTCGCCTCGGCCGACGGGGTCACTTTCGACCACGTCCGGTCCCTCCAGATCGCGCTGTACGACGCGAACCGCGCCGACTCCGACCCCATCGCCGTCTTCGACGTCCGGCCCGAGACCGGCGAGGAGACGGCCCTCATCTGCGGCGAGCTCTACCGCCGGGGCGACGGCTGGAAGTTCCGCGCGATCGGCGAGGGCTACTCGAACGGTCTTGAGGGCCTCGCCGTCAACTACGGCATCTCCGTGGACGAGTCGGAGGCCGAGAACCCCGAGACCCCCGAGAGCTCCGAGAACCCGGAGACCCCAGCCCAAGAGGAGCCCCCCGCGAGCCCCCAGACCTTCTCCCAGCCGCTGCCGCCCGAGCAGCCGACGACGCCCCCGCAGCAGCCCGCGTACGGCTACCCGGCGTCCCTCCCGACGTACGGCCAGGCGGCGCCCGGGTACGGCTACCCGCAGGAGGAGTTCCGGATGCCGCCGCAGGGGCCGCAGTTCATCGGGCGCTAGCCCTCAGAGGTAGTTCTTGAGGCGAGGTAGTCCTTGAGGCGGAGGGGTACTACTTCTCCGCCTTCGCCTTGTACCCCCGCCCCCACTGGAG
>NZ_LIRL01001084.1 GCF_001419795.1 Streptomyces niveiscabiei | reverse complement strand
GCCGGGTCGATCACCGCGCGGGGTCGACACGGTCGTCCGCGCGGTGATCGACCCGGCGGCCGGCGCGGTGCTGTCGTTCGGACTCGCGGGCGCCGCCTCGCAGTTGCTCGGCGACATGGCGCACCGCCTGGTGCCGGTCACCGACCGGGACGCGACCTCCCTGGTGCGCTCGATCCGCACGGCACCCCTGCTGTTCGGCTGGCGCGGCTCCACCCCCGTCGACACCCCGGCCCTGGAGGAACTCCTCCTGCGCGTCTCGCGCCTGGTCGACGACCACCCCGAGGTCGTCGCCGTCACCCTGGAACCCGTCGTCGTCGCTCCGCACGGCGTGAGCGTCCTCGGCGCGTCCGTACGCCTCGCCCCGCCACCCGCCCGCGACGACCTCGGCCCGCGCACCCTGCCCGCGTACTGAGCCCTCCTCGACGCCCTGTGCGGGGTCCCTCGCAGTCAGTGGGTCCCCGTAGGATGGAGGACATGGCCAAGACCAGTACGACGACCCAGGGGCTGCGCGCGGCGATCGAGCGCAGCGGCTACTACCCGGCCCTCGTGGCCGAGGCGGTGGAGGCCGCCGTGGGCGGCGAGCCGATCCGGTCGTACCTGGTGCACCAGGAGACCACGTTCGACCAGAACGAGGTCCGCAGGCATGTGACCGTGCTCGTCCTCACCGGCAACCGCTTCATCGTCAGCCACACCGACGAGCAGGCCGCCGACACGACGTCGCCGACGCCGTACGCGACCACCTCCACGGAGTCCGTGAAGCTCGGCCGGATCTCCTCCGTCGTCGTCAGCCGCGTCGTCGCCAACCCCGAGTCGTACGCGCCGGGCACGCTCCCGCGCGAGGTGATGCTCACGATCGGCTGGGGCGCCGTCTCCCGCATCGACCTGGAGCCCGCCGCCTGCGGCGACCCCAACTGCGACGCGGACCACGGCTACACGGGCAACTCGACGGCGGACGACCTCAGCCTGCGCGTCAGCGAGGCGGGCGACGGCCCGGAGACGGTGCGCCAGGCACTCGCCTTCGCGCAGGCGCTCTCCGAGGCGACCGCGGCCCTCTGATGTCCCAGCTCGCCCCCTGGGACCACCCCGAACCCCTCCGCGTCGACTCCGCGCCCGTCCCGCGCTACGGCACCGGCTCCCTCGCCGACCTGCTGCCCACCGTGGCCGCCGGGCTCGGCGTCCCCGGCCTCACCGCCGCGATCCCCTCGCTGGAGCCTGCCGACCGCGTGTGCGTCTTCCTCGTCGACGGTCTCGGCCTGGAGCAGATCACGGCCCACCCGGACGAGGCGCCGTACCTCAGCAGCCTCCTGAGGCCCTCCGGAGGGCATCTCACGGCCGGCTTCCCGGCGACCACCGCGACCTCCCTCGCCTCCGTCGGCACCGGCCTCCCGCCGGGCGCGCACGGACTGCCCGGCTACACCGTCCGCGACCCCGCGACCGGCGCGCTGATGAACCAGCTCCGCTGGCACCCCTGGACCCCGCCGGAGGTCTGGCAGCCGTACCCGACGGTCTTCCAGCTCGCCGACGCCGCGGGCGTGCACACCGCGCAGGTCTCCTCGCCCGCCTTCCAGAACACCCCGCTGACCAAGATCGCGCTCAGTGGAGGAACGTTCCACGGGCGGCTCACCGGCGAGGAGCGCATGGACCTCGCCGCCGCCCAGCTCGCCGCCGGCGACCGGGCCCTGGTATACACGTACTACGCCGAACTCGACGGCGCCGGGCACCGCTACGGCATCGCCTCCGACACCTGGCGCGGCCAGCTCATGTACGTCGACCGGCTCGTCCAGCGGCTCGCCGAGCAGCTCCCCCCGCGCAGCGCGCTGTACGTCACCGCCGACCACGGCATGGTCGACATCCCCTTCGACGAGGAGCACCGCATCGACTTCGACGCGGACTGGGAACTGCGCGCGGGCGTCGCCCTCCTCGGCGGCGAGGGACGCGCCCGGCACGTGTACGCCGTCCCCGGTGCCGCCGGCGACGTCCTGACCTGCTGGCGCGAGGTCCTCGGCGAACAGTTCTGGGTCGCCTCGCGCGAGGAGGCCATCGCCGCCGGGTGGTTCGGGCCGCACGTCGACGAGCGCGTATACGACCGGCTCGGCGACGTCATCGCCGCCGCGCGGGACGACGTTCTGATCATCGCGTCCGAGCGGGAGCCCAAGGAGTCCGCGATGGTCGGCAATCACGGGTCGATGACCTCCGCGGAGCAGTTCGTCCCCCTGCTCGAAGTACGCTCCTGATCGATTCCGACCGTTTCTCCGGCCCTCAGGGGTTGGCCTTCCTGCCGAAAGGTGCTCACCTCGCCATGCCCGAGTTGGTGTTCTTCTCCGGAACCATGGACTGCGGGAAGTCGACCCTGGCGCTCCAGATAGAGCACAACCGATCGGCTCGCGGGCTCAAAGGGATGATCTTCAGCCGTGACGACCGGGCCGGGCGCGGAAAGCTTTCCTCCCGCCTCGGCCTCGTCACCGACGCCGTCGAGATCCACGACGGGCAGGATCTGTACGCCTACCTCGTCGACCACCTCTCCCACGGGGGCCGCGCGGACTACGTCATCGCCGACGAGGCGCAGTTCCTCGCGGAGGAACAGATCGACCAGCTCGCGCGCGTGGTCGACGATCTCGGGCTCGACGTCTACGCGTTCGGCATCACCACCGACTTCCGCTCCAAGCTCTTCCCCGGCTCCCAGCGCCTCGTCGAACTCGCCGACCGCGTCGAGGTCCTCCAGGTCGAGGCCCTCTGCTGGTGCGGCGCCCGCGCCACCCACAACGCCCGCACAGTCGGCGGCGTCATGGTCGTCGAGGGCGCGCAGGTCGTCGTCGGCGACGTCAACCAGGCGGACACGATCGGGTACGAGGTGCTGTGCCGGCGCCACCATCGCCGCCGGATGACAGCGGCATCGGCGAAGGCGGCGACACTGTCGCCGGACGTGCTGCCGGTTCAGGCGGTGTAGCCGGACACCGTCCACTCGCCGACGTCGTCGGAGAAACCGCTGTTCATGGCGAACTGGACGGCGACTACTCGGGATGCGTTCGGTACTTCGAAGGTGAGGTAGCCGAGGGCGGTCCTCCCGGGCAGGATGGTGACACTTCCGGGAAACTCGGCGCCTGCCGTGGTGTCGGAGAGGAAGGCCGTGTCGAAACGCTGGCCGTCCTGGTCGATCACGTCCACGCCGTTCGACGGCGAGTCGTTGTAGACGGCTGTGCCGGTGTTCTTCAATCGGAACTGGACAGATACCAGGTGGTTTCCGGAGTCCGGTGAGGAGAAGGAGTCCTTCGCGCGTGCGGGGTCCACCACCTTGACCAACGTCACGTCGAGCTTCTCGTCCCCCGTGGTCCCTGTGAGACTCAGCGTGTCCCCGACCTTCCCGTCGGACGACAGGGGTGCCAGCGCCAGCGTGAACACCGCCGGCAGACAGATCAGCAAGGGCGCGGTACGACGTCGCATCGCTCCTCCCGGTGCAGCGGAGCGGCAGATGACACCATCGTCCGCCCGCGTCGCGACGTCGGCGAGTTGAGGGTCAGGTGGGGCGTTGGAGGAGGGCGAAGCGGGCGCCTTCGGGGTCGGAGACGGTGGTGGTGCGGCCGAGGGGGGTGGTCGCGGGGGGAGTGATGATGTGGCCGCCCAGGGCGGTGACTTGGGAGAGGGCGGTGTCCGTGTCGGTGACCTCGAAGTAGGTG
>NZ_LIRL01001083.1 GCF_001419795.1 Streptomyces niveiscabiei | reverse complement strand
AGATCGGCGGGCGGGAGCGCTGGGGCGCTGAGGAGGGCACCGGTCCGGGCGGGCGTGCATCATGATCGTATGACTCTCGTACGGCATGCGCGCCCCGCCGATCTGCCCACCGTCGCACGGCTCGCCGCCGAGCACGCGGCGTACGAGAAGGCCGCGCCCCCGCCCGCCGATCTGGCGCGGCGGCTGGAGGGTCTGCTGTTCGGCGAGGCCCCCGCGAGGCTGCGCTGTTTCGTCGCCGGGACGGACGACGGCGAGATCGTCGGGTACGCCTCGTGCGCACCGGAGGTCTCGACCTGGGAGGGGACCGAGTACCTCCACATGGACTGCCTGTTCCTGCGCGACGGCCACCGCGGACTCGGGCTCGGGCCGCGGCTGATGGACGCCGTGATCGCCGAGGCGCGGACGCTGGGGCTCGCGGAGGTGCAGTGGCAGACACCCGTGTGGAACGCCGGCGCGATGAGGTTCTACGACCGGCTGGGAGCCCGCGGGAAGGACAAGGTGCGGTACTCGCTGCCGGTCTGACGGACCGCCCTCAGCCCTGCCACTTCCCCGTGGCCAGCAGCGCCTCGATCACCTCGCTGTACGGCGCGATGTCCAGCCCCTGCTCCGCGAGCCACGCGTCGGAGTAGTACTTGTCGAGGTACCGGTCCCCGGGGTCGCACAGCAGCGTCACGACGCTCCCCTGCCGCCCCTCGGCGACCATCTCCGCGACGATCTTCAGCGCGCTCCACAGCCCGGTCCCCGTCGAGCCGCCCGCCTTGCGCCCGATGGCCGACTCCAGGGCGCGTACGGCGGCGACGCTCGCGGCGTCCGGGACCTTCATCATGCGGTCGATCGCGCCGGGCACGAAGCTCGGTTCCATGCGGGGCCGTCCGATGCCCTCGATACGGGAGCCGCAGTCGCAGGTGACGTCGGGGTCGCCGGTCGTCCAGCCCTCGTAGAAACAGGAGTTGTCGGGGTCGGCGACGCAGATCCGGGTGTCGTACTGCATGTAGTGCACGTACCGGGCGATCGTCGCCGAGGTGCCGCCCGTACCGGCCGTCGCGACGATCCACGCGGGCTCGGGGAACCGCTCCAGCTCCAGCTGTCTGAAGACGGATTCGGCGATGTTGTTGTTGCCGCGCCAGTCGGTGGCGCGTTCGGCGTACGTGAACTGGTCCATGTAGTGCCCGCCGGTCTCGGCGGCGAGCCGGGCGGACTCCTCGTACATCGTGCGGGGGTCGTCGACGTAGTGGCACCGGCCGCCGTGGAACTCGATCAGCCGGCACTTCTCCGCGCTGGTGGTGCGCGGCATGACGGCGATGAACGGGACGCCGATCAGCTTCGCGAAGTACGCCTCCGACACGGCCGTGGAGCCGCTGGACGCCTCGATGACCGGGCGCCCCGGGCGGACCCAGCCGTTGCACAGGCCGTACAGGAAGAGCGAGCGGGCGAGGCGGTGCTTGAGGCTGCCGGTGGGGTGGGTCGACTCGTCCTTCAGGTACAGGTCGATGCCCCAGTCCTCGGGGAGCGGGAACTTGAGCAGGTGCGTGTCGGCGGAGCGGTTCGCGTCCGCCTGTACCTTGCGCACGGCGTCCTTCAGCCAGGCGCGGTACGCGTCGTCGCTGCGGTCCTCGTCCAGGGTCGAGGTCTGCTGGGGGGTGGTCACGGCGGGGCTCCTCACACGCTCGCTCAGGCGGCCGTCGCCTCGATCATAGACACCTGTCACACGCTTCCCACCTGCATAAACACACCTTTGAGCGGCCCAAAGGAACCCTCGGGGGGCGCATTCGCGCGAGTGCTCCGGGCGAGCGCCGCCGGCCCGCCCGGAGCACTGGTGCCGTACGTCCCCGGGCGGCAGACTGCACGGCACCGGGGGGCGGACATCACTCACGGGTAGCGAGGGGGCGGAGCGGCATGACGGAGCCGGAGTTCACGGCGACGGGCGTCCGCGTCGGCAGAAGACTCCGGTCACCGACAGGGCCGGGCGGGTACGGGGCGGACCAGGGCTCCGGCCACGCGGAGGTTCGTCTTCCCTCGAAGTTGCGCCCCCGCTCCCCCTGAGCCACTCTGAACTCACGTCACTCTGGGTTTACCGGCGATAACGCTGCGAACCAGCCCGCCGGCCACGAACGCAGCCGGCCGCTGTGCGGGACGCGCTGCCGAAACGATCCGAACTCCGTGTTCTTCCGGACCTCACGTCGGGGAGTCGCAGCGTGATCAGCAACCCGAACAGGCACTGCACGGTGGAGCTGCAAGCTCTGCCGGCGCGGATCGGCCAGGTCCGCAGAATCGTTACCGCACATTTGCGGTACTGGCAGCTGGACCCCCTCATAGACCGGGCCGCGCTCGGTGTGACGGAGCTGCTGGCCAACGTCCACCGGCATGCGCGGCCGGACAAGACCTGCGTGGTGGAGATGGAACTGCTGCTCGGGCAGCTGACCGTCTCGGTGCGCGACCACGACCCCCGCCTGCCGGTGGTGACAGGCCCTGACGATCTCGACGACATCGACGCGCTGGCCACCTGCGGCCGGGGCCTCGCGATGGTGGCGGCGGTCAGCGAGAGCTGGGGGGCGCGGTCGGAGGGGGAGGACGGGAAGGTCGTGTGGTTCACCCTGTCGGCGGCGGGCCCGGTGAGCCCTCCGGCGAAGGTGATGCCGCCCGCCGGCCCCGCACCCCGTGGCCGCGCCGCACCGGGCGGCGGCCCGGGTCTGACACCGGCTTCCCGGCGGCCCAGGGGCGCGCTCCGCCCGGTCTCACTCCACTGCCACGGCTCCCATCATCCCGAGCCTTGCCGCCCTGCGGGCCGGCCTCAGCGC
>NZ_LIRL01001082.1 GCF_001419795.1 Streptomyces niveiscabiei | reverse complement strand
ACCCCCGGCCCCCGGCTCCAACGCGTCCAGCGCCCGCCGCAACCCCGTCAGCTTCCGCTCCAGATGCGCCGCAGTAGCCACCGCAGCCGCATCGGCGGAATCGTCATCGAGCTGCTTCGACAACGCCTCGGCCTGCTCCTCGACCGCCGCGAGCCGCGCGGACAGCTCCGCGAGCAGCCCCGGCGCCTCCTTGCCCCCGTCGACACCCGGCCGCCCGTTCCCGTCGAGCTGGAGCCGCAACAGAGCGGCCTGCTCCCGGAGCTGACAGTTCTTCATGTACAGCTCGACGAAGACGGAGACCTTCGCCCGCAGCACCCACGGATCGAACGGCTTGGAGATGTAGTCCACCGCCCCCGCCGCGTACCCCCGGAACGTGTGGTGCGGCCCGTGGTTGATCGCGGTGAGGAAGATGATCGGAATGTCCCTGGTCCGCTCCCGACGCTTGATGTGCGCGGCCGTCTCGAATCCATCCATTCCCGGCATCTGGACGTCCAGCAGAATGACCGCGAAGTCGTCCGTCAGCAGTGCTTTGAGCGCCTCTTCCCCGGACGATGCCCGCACCAGTGTCTGATCCAGCGCCGAGAGGATCGCCTCCAGCGCCAGCAGATTCTCCGGCCGGTCATCGACCAGGAGGATCTTGGCCTTCTGCACCATGGCCCGCCCTCCTCGCCCCGGCAGTGCACCGGGCGCCGCCCCTGGGGACGACATCCTTTGCGCCGCCCTTCCTTGTGCCGGTCATGGTAGCCGCACCCCGACCGCCGCCACACCCTGTCACCGCGATGTCACAGTGCACGTAGCAGGAACGTGGCGGGAGACCAGAAGGTTCCCCGAACACCGTCCCGCTGCCCAGCTCCGACCACCCTGAGTCAGCGCGTCACGGCACCTCCACACCCTTTCCGTCACCCTTCCCGCATCCACTGCTCCATCACGGACAGCAGGTGGTCCGGGTCCACCGGCTTGGTCACATAGTCGGACGCACCGGACTCGATGGCCTTCTCCCGGTCGCCCTTCATCGCCTTCGCGGTGAGCGCGATGATCGGCAGCCCGGAGAACTGCGGCATCCTGCGGATCGCGGAGGTCGTCGCGTACCCGTCCATCTCCGGCATCATGATGTCCATCAGGACGACGGCGACGTCGTCGTGCTGCTCCAGGACCTCGATGCCCTCGCGCCCGTTCTCGGCGTACAGGACGGTCAGCCCGTGCTGTTCCAGGACGCTGGTGAGCGCGAAGACGTTGCGGATGTCGTCGTCGACGATGAGCACCTTGTCGCCGCCGAAGAGGATGTTCACGCGCGCGTAGGACGCCGTTTCCCCGTTCTCCTCACCTCCCGCACGCCGCCGGCGCCGGAAGAGCGCCGCCGCGCCGTTCTGCGTCTCGCGGTACGACTTCACCTCGGCCGGCGTCTCGATCTCCGGCTCGACCGACGCGGTCAGCTCGCCGTGCCCGTTCTCCGAGGCCACCAGGTCGCCCGCCTCCAGCGCCGGGACGACCTGCTGGTAGCCCTGCGGAGGCAGCTCGCTGGGCCGCACCGGCAGGTACAGGGTGAACGTGGACCCCCGGCCCGGCTCGCTCTGGGCGTAGATCTCACCGCCGAGCAGCTGCGCGATCTCCCGCGAGATCGACAGCCCAAGACCCGTACCGCCGTACTTGCGGCTCGTCGTGCCGTCGGCCTGTTTGAACGCCTCGAAGATCACCCGCATCTTGCTGGCCGCGATCCCGATGCCGGTGTCGGTGACGGAGAACGCGATCAGCGGGGCGTCCGCGTCGGTCAGCGAACCGGTCTCCAGCAGCTGCTGCCGGATCACGACGGGGACGTCCGCGCCGGCGGGCCGGATCACCAGCTCCACCGAGCCGGAGTCGGTGAACTTGACCGCGTTGGACAGCAGGTTGCGCAGCACCTGCAACAGGCGCTGCTCGTCGGTGTGGAGGGTGGCGGGCAGCTCCGGGGAGACCCGTACGGACAGGTCGAGGCCCTTCTCGGCGGTCAGCGGCCGGAAGGTGGCCTCCACGTAGTCCACGAGCTGTACGAGGGCGATGCGCGTCGGGGAGACGTCCATCTTGCCCGCCTCGACCTTCGACAGGTCGAGGATGTCGTTGATCAGCTGGAGCAGGTCGGACCCGGCGCCGTGGATGGTCTCGGCGAACTCGACCTGCTTCGGGGAGAGGTTGCCGTCGGCGTTGTCGGCGAGCAGCTTGGCGAGGATGAGCAGCGAGTTGAGCGGGGTGCGCAGCTCATGCGACATGTTGGCGAGGAACTCGCTCTTGTACCGCATGGACACGGCGAGTTGCTCGGCGCGCTCCTCCAGGACCTGCCGCGCCTCCTCGATCTCGGTGTTCTTGACCTCGATGTCCCGGTTCTGCCGGGCCAGCAGCTCGGCCTTCTCGCCCAGTTCGGCGTTGGACGCCTGGAGCGCCTTCTGCCGCTGCTCCAGCTCGCCGGAGCGCTCCTGGAGCTGCTCGGTCAGCTCCTGCGACTGCTTCAGCAGCCGCTCGGTCTTGGTGTTGACGGAGATCGTGTTGACGCTGGTGGCGATCATCTCGGCGATCTGGTTCAGGAAGTCCTTCTGGATCTGCGTGAACTCTCCGAAGGACGCCAGCTCGATCACCCCGAGCACCTTGCCCTCGAACAGCACCGGCAGGACGATCACCTGCGCGGGCGGCGCCTCCCCGAGCCCGGAGGAGATCTTCAGGTAGCCGCTGGGCGCGTTGGACACGAGGATCGTGCGCTTCTCCAGCGCGGCCGTCCCCACGAGCGCCTCACCGGGCCTGAACGACGTCGGCATGGACCCCATCGAGTAGCCGTACGACCCGAGCATGCGCAGCTCGTACTGGTCGGGACCGGCGTCGGGGGCCGGCATGCCGAGGAAGAACGCACCGTGCTGGGCGGCGACCAGCGGCGGCAGCTCGCTCATGATCAGCGAGGCCACGTCCTCCTGGTCGCGGCGGCCCTGGAGCAGCGCCGACACGCGCGCGAGGTTGCCCTTCAGCCAGTCCTGCTCCTTGTTGGCGATCGTGGTGTCGCGCAGGTTGGCGATCATCTTGTTGATGTAGTCCTGAAGTTCCTGGATCTCCCCGGAGGCGTCCACGTCGATCTTCAGGCTGAGGTCGCCCCTGGTCACCGCGGTCGCCACCCGGGACATCGCGCGCACCTGCCGGGTGAGGTTCCCGGCCATCTCGTTGACGGACTCGGTGAGGTCGCGCCACGTCCCGTCGACGTCCCGCACGCGCGCCTGTCCGCCGAGCTGCCCCTCGGTGCCCACCTCGCGCGCGACGCGCGTGACCTCCTCGGCGAACGAGGACAGCTGGTCGACCATCGTGTTGATCGTCGTCTTCAGTTCGAGGATCTCGCCGCGCGCGTCGATGTCGATCTTCTTGGTGAGGTCGCCCTTGGCGATGGCCGTCGTCACCATCGCGATGTTGCGGACCTGCCCGGTCAGGTTGGACGCCATCTGGTTCACCGACTCGGTGAGGTCCTTCCAGGTCCCCGACACGCCGGGTACGTGGGCCTGGCCGCCCAGGATGCCGTCCGTACCCACCTCGCGGGCCACCTTGGTGACCTGCTCGGCGAACGAGCTCAGCGTCCGCACCATCGTGTTGAACGTGTCGGCGAGTTGCTGGACCTCGCCGCGCGCCTCGATCGTCACCTGCCGCGTCAGGTCGCCGTTGGCGACGGCCACCGCGACCTGCGAGATGTTGCGCACCTGCATGGTGAGGTTCTTGGCCATCAGGTTGACGTTGTCGCTGAGGTCCTTCCAGATACCGGTGACCCCGGGTACGTGCGCCTGCCCGCCCAGGATGCCTTCGGTGCCCACCTCGCGCGCGACGCGCGTGACCTGCTCCGCGAACGACGACAGCTGGTCGACCATCGTGTTGACGGTCGTCACCAGTTCGAGGATCTCGCCCTTGGCGTCGACGGTGATCTTCTTCGACAGGTCGCCCTTGGCGACGGCGGTGGTGACCTCGGCGATGTTGCGCAGCTGGGTGGTCAGGTTGTTCGCCATGAAGTTGACGGACTGCGTGAGGTCCTTCCAGGTCCCGGAGACGCCCTGCACCTCCGCCTGACCGCCGAGGATGCCCTCGGTGCCCACCTCGCGCGCGACCCGGGTCACCTGCTCCGCGAACGACGACAGCTGGTCCACCATCGTGTTCAGCGTGTTCTTCAGCTCCAGGATCTCCCCGCGCGCGTCCACGGTGATCTTCTGGGAGAGGTCACCGCGCGCGACCGCGGTGGCGACCTGCGCGATGTTGCGGACCTGCCCGGTCAGGTTGGACGCCATGCCGTTCACGGAGTCCGTGAGGTCCCGCCACACCCCGGCCACCCCGGGCACCTGCGCCTGCCCGCCCAGGCGCCCGTCGGTGCCCACCTCGCGGGCCACCCGGGTCACCTGCTCGGCGAACGAGGAGAGCTGGTCGACCATCGTGTTGATGGTGTTCTTCAGCTCCAGGATCTCCCCGCGCGCGTCCACGTCGATCTTCTGCGACAGGTCACCGCGCGCCACCGCTGTCGTCACCTGAGCGATCTGACGCACCTGGGAGGTCAGATTTCCCGCCATGAAGTTGACGGAATCGGTCAGTTCCTTCCACGTCCCCGACACCCCGTCCACGCGCGCCTGCCCGCCGAGGCGCCCCTCCGTGCCCACGTCCCGCGCCACCTTGGTGACCTGGTCCGCGAACAGCGACAGCTGGTCGACCATCCGGTTCACGGTGTTCTTCAGCTGGAGCATCTCGCCGGAGACGTCGACGGTCACCTTCTGCGACAGGTCGCCGTCCGCCACGGCCGTCGTCACCTGCGCGATGTTGCGCACCTGTCCGGTGAGGTTGCGGAACGCCGTGTTGACGGAGTCGGTGAGGTCCTTCCAGGTGCCGGCCGCCCCCATCACCTGCGCCTGCCCGCCCAGCTCACCTTCGACGCCGACCTCACGCGCCACGCGCGTGACCTCGGCACCGAACGCGGAGAGCTGGTCCACCATCCCGTTGACGGTGTTCTTCAGCTCCAGCATCTCCCCCGCCACGTCGACGGTCACCTTCTGCGACAGATCGCCGCTGGCCACCGCCGTCGTCACCTGCGCGATGTCCCGCACCTGCGTGGTGAGGTTGCGGAACACCGTGTTGACCGAGTCGGTGAGGTCCTTCCAGGTCCCCGACACGCCGGGTACGTTCGCCTGCCCGCCCAGGCGCCCTTCGGAACCCGTCTCGTTGGCGACGCGCGTGACCTCGTCCGCGAAGATCCGCAGCGTGTCGGTCATCTGGTTGATCGTGTCCGCGAGCTGGGCGATCTCTCCGCGCGCGGGTACGGTCACCTTCCTCGTCAGGTCACCGTTGGCGACGGCCGTCGTCACCTCGGCGATCCCGCGCATCTGGTCCGTCAGGTTCCCGGCCATCGTGTTCACGGAGTCGGTGAGCTCTTTCCACACCCCGTCCACACCGCGCACCTGCGCCTGCCCGCCGAGGATGCCCTCGGTGCCCACCTCGCGGGCCACCCGGGTCACCTCGGAGGAGAACGCCGACAGCCGGTCGACCATCGCGTTGACGGTCTCCTTCAGCTCCAGCATCTCGCCGGCCACATGGACGGTGACCTTCCGCGACAGATCACCGTTGGCGACCGCCGTCGTCACCAGCGCGATATCGCGCACCTGTGCGGTCAAACGGTCCGCCATCGTGTTGACCGATTCGGTCAGGTCCTTCCACGAACCGGACATCCCGCGCACCTGCGCCTGCCCGCCGAGCTTCCCCTCGGTGCCCACCTCGCTGGCCACGCGCGTGACCTCGTCGGTGAACGTCGACAGCTGGTCGACGAGGTTGTTGACGACCCGCCCGACCTTCAGGAACTCCCCCCGCAGCGGATGCCCCGCACCCTCCTGCGTGTGCGCGCGCAGCTCCATGCGCGGCGACAGATCGCCGTCCGCGACCGCCGACAGCACCCGGCTGACCTCGGACACCGGCCGCGCCAAGTCGTCCACCAGCGAGTTCGAGGCGTCGATGGCAGCCGCCCACGAGCCCTCGCAGACGCCGGTCTCCAGCCGCTCGGTGAGCTTGCCCTCACGCCCCACCACGCGCCGTACGCGCGCCAGTTCACCCGTCAGATGCAGGTTCCGGTCGGCCACCTCGTTGTAGACGGCCGCGATCTCGGACATCACTCCGTCGCCGGACACGGTGAGCCGCTTGCGGAAGTTGCCGTCCCGCATGGACACCAAGGCGGCCAGAAGACGGTTCAGGGCGGCCGTGTCGACCACGGTCGTCCCTCCCGCGCGTGAGGCGCGCGTCCTGTTCAGGGACGGCCCGCCCTTCGCGCGCGTCTTCGTGCCACGCGTCGCTGCGCCAGACTCCACTTGTCCCTCCCGCACGGGTCGACCCCTACCGCTCGTACCGCTCGCCGAATCACTACTGCCGTGTGTCGCTGCCCGATGTAATCAGGCCACAGTGAAGGCTGCTGCCCGACGTACACAGAAGACACCCGGTCTGCCCGGACCTTCACAAGAAGCTTGCCCAGTGTTTCACCCTCCCTGAACACGGCCATAACACTCCGGCGGCTGCACACATCGTCCGCACACTCCGGGTACGGGAAACACGGGCGACCGGCATCCGCGACACCTCGGAAGGTCAGTAACCTTGCACAAGGCTGTCCAGCCGCGCCGGCCCGACCCGGTCTGGGCGGTGGCACGAGCACGAGCGGGCATCGGAGGGGCGGCCGACGTAATGACCACCGGACTGATTCCCGGGGGACAGCCCCCGGACCCCCGGCCGACCGGCGCGCGC
>NZ_LIRL01001081.1 GCF_001419795.1 Streptomyces niveiscabiei | reverse complement strand
GGGGTGTAGACGCCGGTCGACTTGACCTTCGTGTACGCCGGGTTCTTCTCGACGGAGCTCCTCACCTGCGGCGAGGTGAAGCCGATCACCGTGAAGTCGGACGCGAGGCGGCCCGCCTGTTCGGGGCTGAGCAGGCCGGGCTGGGTCTTGGTGGCGGTCCCCTCGGTCCCCTTGAGCGCCGGGGTGACCTGGAGGCCGAGGGATTCGAGGAACTTGACGGCGAAGTCGTCCGGGGAGGCGATCGTGGCGATCTGGGTCGCCGAGTAGGCGAAGGACGCCGAGAACGTCTTGCCCTTGAGCGCGGGATAGGTGTCCGCGGTCTTGCGGATCAGCGCCTCGGTGTCGGCGACCGCCTTCGTGGCCGCCGCCTCCTTGCCGAGGGCCTTGCCGATCTGCGTCTGACGGCCCTGCCAGGAGTCGTCGGCGGCCGAGCTGGCCGGGCCGAGCGTGGGCGCTATCTGGTTCAGCCGGGCGTAGTTCTTGCTGATGCCGTAGTCGCCGGTGGCGAGGATCAGGTCGGGTTTGAGTGCCGCGATCTGCTCGAAGGACACGTCGGGCGACGTGTTGACGAGGGTGGTGTCCGCACCGAGCTTCCCGGTGAGCCAGGGGCTGATCCCCTTCTCGCCGAAGGGGTCCTTGGCCGCCCCGACCGGGGTGACGCCGACCGCGAGCGCCGCGTCGAGGTCCATCGCGCTGAGGGCGACGACTCTGGTGGGGGCCGCCTTCAGCGACAGGCTGCCCTCGGAGTGCTTGACCTGCACCGGGAACGCCCCGCCCGCCTGGGTGCTCGGGGTGCTCCGGTCGTCGCCGCCGTCGCCGTCGTCGGACGAGCCGCAGGCGGCGAGGGTCACGGACAGCGCGGCGACGGCGAGCAGGGCACCGCCCCGGTGCCGTACCGAGCCGGTGCGGGCCGCGCCGGATGCGGGCCGTGTCGTGCGGGCTGTCCCCATGGTTGTTTCCCTCTCCCTGTCCGGTCGTCCGGACGCCGACGCGCGGCTGCCTGTCCCGGACGCGCACCGCACTTTAAGACAGCTCGTCATTAATAGGCAAGGCTTACCTAATGCTTCTTCCGCCTCGTCAGCAGCCAGGCCAGGTACGCCCCGCCCGCCAGCCCGGTGGCCAGCCCCGCCGGGACCTCCGCCGACGGCACCGCCCACTGGGCCGCGACGTCCGCGCCCGTCAGCAGCACCGCCCCGGTCAGCGCCGAGGCGCCGAGCCCCGGGCCCGGGGTGCGGGTGAGCAGCCGGGCCACCTGCGGGGCGGCCAGCGCGACGAACGTGATCGGTCCGGCCGCCGCGGTCGCCACACCGATCAGCGCGACGCCGACCACCAGGGCGAGCAGCCGGGTCCGGGCCGGTGAGCCGCCGAGCGCCTGCGCCGTGTCGTCGCCGAGGCCCAGCACCTCCAGCGAGCGGCTCAGGGCCAGCGCGGCGGGCAGCAGGGCCGCGAGGACGGCCGCGACCGGGACGACGTTCTCCCAGCCCCGGCCGTTCAGCGTGCCGGTGAGCCACAGCTGCGCGGTCTCGGCGTCCTGGAGCCTGGCCCGGCTCAGCAGCCAGGCGTTGAAGGAGTACGCCATGGCGGAGACGCCGATGCCGACCACGATCAGGCGGTGTCCGCCGAGGCCGTCGTGCCGGCAGATCAGGTACACGGCGGTCGCGGTGAGCGCGCCGCCCGCGAACGCGGCCAGCGAGGTCTCCAGCGGGCCGCCGCGCCACCACAGCAGCGACAGCAGGGCGCCGGTCGCGGCCCCGTTGCCGAAGCCGACGATGTCGGGGCTGCCGAGCGGATTGCGGGTGACGGTCTGGAAGAGCGCCCCGGAGACCCCGAGGGCGGCGCCGACGAGCAGCCCGGTCACTCCGCGCGGCACGCGCAGTTCGAGGACGATGAAACGGCTCCCGGAGTCACCGCCGCCGGTCAGGACGCGCACCACCTCCGCGAGGGACACCGGATAGTCGCCGGTGGCGCAGCCGGCCGCGAAGGCCAGCGCCGCCAGGAGCAGCAGCCACAGGCACACCGCGAGCCCCCGGGGCCGTACCCGCAGCGAGACCTGTCCGGCGCGCAGGACGCGGACCCCGCGTACGGACATCTGCGTGCCGCTCATGACCGCCTCCCCCGGCCCCGGCGGGTCAGGACGACGAGCGCGGGAGCGCCGAGGAACGCGGTGACGATCCCCACCTCCAGTTCGCCGGGGCTCGCGACCACCCGGCCGAGCACGTCCGCCGCGAGCAGGAGCAGCGCGCCGAGCCCGGCGGAGTAGAAGAGGATCCACCGGTGGTCGGGGCCGCTGATCACACGGGCCAGGTGCGGTACGGCCAGGCCGACGAAGCCGATGGGTCCCACGGCCGCGGTGACCGCGCCGCACAGCAGGGTGACGGCGACGACGCCGAGCGTGCGGGTGAGGCCGACGCGGGCGCCGAGCGCGGTGGCGCCGTCGTCGCCGATGGCCAGCGCGTCCAGGGGCCGGGCCACGGCGGCGGCGATCAGCGCGCCCGCCACGAGGAACGGCGTCACCTGGTACAGGACGGACGCCTCACGGCCGGCGACGGAGCCGATCGTCCAGAACCGGAAGGCGTCGAACACGGCGGGCCTGGCCAGCAGCACCGCGGAGGTCAGCGCGGTGAGCGCGGCGGCGATGGCGGTGCCGGCGAGCACCAGCCGGGTGGGGGTGGCGCCGCCCGGCCCGACGGCGCCGAGCACGTGCACCAGGGCGGCGACCACGGCGGCGCCGGCCAGCGCGAACCACACGTACCCGGTGAAGGTCCGCAGCCCGGCGAAGCCGATGGCCAGCACGACGGCCGCCGAGGCTCCCGCGTTGACGCCGAGGATGCCCGGGTCGGCGAGCGGGTTGCGGGTCAGGGTCTGCATCAGGGCGCCGGCGACGCCCAGGGCGGCTCCGGCGACGAGGCCGAGCCCGGTGCGCGGCAGGCGCAGGGCGCGGACGAGTTGTTCGTCGGTGGTGCCGTGCGGGTCGAGGACCGCGTCGAAGACGGTGCCGAGCGGGATCGGCTTGGCGCCGACCGCGACGGAGACCATCGCCAGGAGCACGATGAGCGCCAGGACGGCCGGCACCCCGAGGAGCCGTGCCCGGCGGCGGGCCGCGGCCGTGCGGGGCGGGTCCTGACGGGCCGCCGGGGGCGGGTCGCCCGGGTCGGCGGGGTCGGCCGCCCGCTGCCGGTGTCGTGCTCCGACGGTCTCCATACCGCTCCCCTCACCACTGCCAGGCCATCGACTAAGGTATGGCTCACTTGTAAATGACACCATGTCATCAGCCCTGCGGGCCCCGGCGCCGGGGCCCGGGAACGGAGCGCGCCACCGTGTCCCTGCCTCCCCCGTACGACCTGAAGCTCGTCGTCGCGCCCGAGGTCCGCGACGGCCTCGGCCTGCACCACGTACGGGTGTGGAGCGTGCGCTCGGCCGGACCGCTGGCGGCGCCGGTGCTCGGGGCGCGGGACGCGGCGGCGCTGCTGGAGAGCCTCCCGCGCGAGGACTCCCTGACCGGCTACCGGTCGCTGCTCACGGCGCTCGGCCACCCCGGTACGACCCCGGCGGGCGAGCGGCTGCGCGAGCTGATCGCCGGCCGGCCCTGGCAGGGGCACGGCGGTCTCGTCGACGCGGTGACCCTCGCGTCGGTGGCGGCGGGCGGCGGGGTCGGACTGCACGATCCGGGGACCCTGCCCGCGGGGGCGGCGTTCGTCGTCCGCAGGTCCCCCGGCGGGGAGCGGATCGTCCCCGCCTTCTCGACGCGCTCGCGCCCCGTCCCCGCGGGCGACCTGACCTACGGCATCGAGGCCGGCGACGGCCCCGAGCGGAAGCGGTACGCGATCACCGGCGCCGGCGTCACGGACGTCGAGCGGTGGCTGGCGACGCCGGAGAAGCCGGAGCCGTACCTCCAGTCGACGCTGTACACGAAGGTCGTCCTCGCGCTGCTGACCAACCGCGACGCGGCCGACATCCTCGACACGCAGCGCTCGGAGCACCTGCGCAGCATGCGCATCCTGACCGACCGCAAGCGCAAGGGCGACCTCGCGGACCAACTCGTCTGCGACCACGCCCTGTTCCACCTGGAAGCGGACCTGCGCTGGCTCGAACTCACCGCCGCGAGGCTGGAGAAACTCCGCGAGGCAGTGACCCGATGACCCCGACCACCCGGCCGATCCCGACCACCCGGCCGATCCCGACCACCCGGCCGACCTCGACCGTTCGACCCACCTCGACCGTTCGGCCGACCCCGACCCTTCATCCGACCCCGATACCAAGGACGGTGGCCCCGTGACCGCTCCCGCCGGTTCTCTCCTCGCCGCTGAGGACCTCCGCAAGGCGTACGGCCCCACCATGGCGCTGGACGGCGCCGAGTTCTCCATCCACCCCGGTGAGGTCGTCGCCGTGATGGGCCCCTCGGGGTCGGGGAAGTCGACGCTGCTGCACTGCCTCGCGGGGATCGTGACGCCCGACTCGGGGTCGATCATGTACGACGGCCAGGAGATGGCGACGATGAACGACGCCCGCAGAAGCGCGCTGCGCCGCTCGGAGTTCGGGTTCGTGTTCCAGTTCGGCCAGCTCGTACCGGAGTTGACGTGCGTGGAGAACGTCGCCCTGCCGCTGCGGCTGAACGGCACGTCCCGCCGGGCCGCCGAGAAGACGGCACTGGGCTGGATGGAGCGCCTTGAGGTGGACGACCTGTCCCGCAAGCGCCCCGGTGAGATCTCCGGCGGCCAGGGCCAACGCGTCGCGGTGGCAAGGTCGTTGGTGACGAGCCCGCGGGTCCTGTTCGCGGACGAGCCGACCGGCGCGCTGGACTCCCTGAACGGTGAGCGCGTGATGGAGCTGCTGACGGAGGCGGCCCGCACGACGGGCGCCGCGGTCGTCCTGGTCACCCACGAGGCACGGGTCGCCGCCTACTCGGACCGCGAGATCGTCGTCCGGGACGGCCGGTCGAGGGACATGGAGCGCGTCGTATGAACAAGGCGAGATCATGGTCCCGGGACCTCGCCATGGGGATGCGGTTCGCGTTCGCCGGGGGCCGCGAGGGCTGGTCGAGGGCGCTGCTGACGGCCGCGGGCGTGGGCCTGGGCGTGGCGCTGCTGCTGCTCGCGGCGGCGGTCCCGCACGCGCTGAGCGCACGGGAAGCGCGGGACGACGCCCGCTCGGACTGGACGTACAACTCCGAGACCGAGCCGAAGAAGGGCGACAACACGGTCCTGGTGATCCGCGCCGACACGACGTTCCGCGAGAAGTCGGTGCGCGGACGCCTGGTCGAGCCGGAGGGCCCGCGCGCCCCGCTGCCGCCCGGCGTGAAGGAGTACCCGAAGGCCGGCGCGATGGTCGTCTCGCCGAAGCTGAAGGAACTTCTGGACTCCGGCTCCGGCAAGCTGCTGCGCGAGCGGCTGCCGTACGAGATCGCGGGGACGATCGGCGACCAAGGCATCGTCGGTTCCCAGGAGTTGTCGTACTACCTGACCCTGCCGGGGCTCGACAAGCGGGATCAGGAGAGGCAGGTCCTGCGGCTGGACAAGTGGGGCAAGGCCGACCAGCCGTCGTCGCCCGACGCACCCGACCCGATCCTCGTCCTGCTCACGGTCATCGTGATCGTCGTCCTGCTCGTGCCCGTCGGCGTGTTCGTCTCGGCGGCCGTCCGCATCGGCGGCGAGCGGCGCGACAAACGGCTCGCGGCGCTGCGGCTCGTCGGCTCGGACGGGCTGATGACGCGGCGGATCGCGGCCGGCGAGGCGCTCGCGGGGGCGCTCCTCGGGCTCGTGATCGGCGCCGTGCTCTTCCTGATAGGCCGTCAACTCGCGGGCCAGGTCGAGCTGATGGAGATCAGCGTGCAGTCCCGCGACCTGGCGCCCTCGCTGCTGCTGACCCTGCTCGTGGTCGTCGCGGTCCCCGCGGCGGCCGTCGGGGTCACCCTGTTCACACTGCGCGGCGTCGTCATCGAACCGCTCGGCGTGGTGCGTACGGCGCGCCCCTCGCGGCGCCGCCTGTGGTGGCGGCTGCTGCTGCCGATCGCCGGGGCCGGGCTGCTCTTCCCGATGATCGGCCAGGGCCGCAGCGGCGGCACCTTCAACGAGTACCTCGTCGTCACCGGCGTGCTCCTGCTGCTGGTCGGCGTGACCGCGCTGCTGCCGTGGCTGGTCGAGACGGCCGTCGCCCGGCTCGGCTCGGGCGGGGTGGCCTGGCAACTGGCCGTACGGCGGCTCCAGTTGAGCAGCGGTATGGCCGCGAGGATGGTCAACGGGGTGGCCGTAGCGGTGGCCGGGGCGATCGCGCTCCAGATGCTGTTCACCGGGGTGAGCGGCGACTACACCGAGGACACCGGGCAGGACCCGACCCGCGCGGCGATGCAGGTGTCGGCGCAGTTCGATCAACTCGTCGGCTACGAGGCCGCGTTCGACCGGACGAAGGGCGTGAAGCAGGCCGCCGGGTTCGCCACGACCTACGTCGGCGACCGGGCGTACTTCAACTCCGAGAACGGGGGCGGCCGTTACGTCCGGGTGACGCTCGGGAACTGCGCGAGCCTGCGGGAGGTCGCCCAACTGCCCTCCTGCACCGACGGGGACGTCTTCCGGGTCGCCAGGGAGGACGGCACCTACGAGAGCTCCGACGACGAGGTGGGCACCAAGGACCAGGGCCTCCTCAAGGCCGGCCGGCCCGTCTACTTCAGCGCGGACGACGAGGGCAGGAAGCAGGCGGCGTGGACCGTACCGGCGGTCCTGAAGCCCGCGCAGCCCATCGACGACCCGACCGGCGACCGGCACTACGGGGTGCTGATCACGCCGAAGGCCATGCCGAAGGAGATGGCGAAGACCGCCTGGGGCAGCGTCTACATCACCCTCGACGACTCCGTCCCGGACGCGGCCGACCTGGTCCGCAACACGGCGGCGCGCCTCGACCCGGCGTCCGACCCGATGATGTGGCGCAGCAGCAAGGTGTCCGAGGAGTACGACAAGATCCGTACGGGGCTCCTGGTCGGCGCGACCTGCGTCCTCGGCCTGATCGGCGCGAGCCTGCTGGTCTCGCAGCTCGAACAGCTGCGTGAGCGGCGGAAGTTGCTCTCCGCGCTGGTGGCCTTCGGCACCCGGCGCCGGACCCTCTCGCTGTCCGTCCTGTGGCAGACGGCGGTCCCGATCGCCCTCGGCCTGGTCCTCGCCGCCGGCATCGGCATCGCGCTCGGCGCGATCCTGCTCGGCATGACCGGCGAACGCATCCACATCGACTGGGCTGGCGTCTTCACGATGACCGGGATCGCGGCGGGGGTCGTCCTGGTGGTGACGCTGCTCAGCCTGCCGCCGCTGCTGAGGCTGCTGCGGCCGGACGGACTGCGCACGGAGTAGCAACTCCGGTTCGCCGTGGGCACCTTGGGCGGGCCACGGGGGACCGGTACGGGGCGGCGTGGGGAAACAGGGGCCGCCCTCGGGCGAGCGGGC
>NZ_LIRL01001080.1 GCF_001419795.1 Streptomyces niveiscabiei | reverse complement strand
CGACGGGGAGGTGCTCCGCCGCGCGGGGTTCGAGCCCGCCGTACGGCACGAGTTCGCGGTCGAGCATCGGTGGACCCTTGGCGAACTCGCCGGGCACGTCCGCTCGACGTCCTTCCTGCCGCCGTCCGTCCTCGGGGACCGTGCCGCGGAGTTCGACGGCGACCTCATGGCCGTACTCAGTCCCTACACGGTTGACGGCCACCTGACCGAGACGGTGAGTTTCGCGTACGGCCTTGCGCGCAGGCCGGGGGTGGCTTCCGGCTGACGGCCCGGGGTACGTACCCCACTCGCCCTTGCTGCGGTGTGGCGGTTCGGGCCTCCCCTCCCTGGAGGTCCGGGAACGGGACCTTCGTCTGGCCCCGCCTCGTCGGCCGTCTGGGGCGCCCTGTCGGCTCGGAGCGGCCGTTTTGACTCCAGGCGCCCGCGCCCCCCTGGGAGAGTCGTTCAGCGCCCCGCCCAGGGGCCTTGCCGGTGCGGTGACGGCCGTTCGGGTCCAGGCGGTCAGCCAGCCCTGGGGCAGCCGTTCAGTCCTGCGGGGGCAGTTCCCCCGACCCCCGGGTGATCAGGCGGGTCGGCAGGACGATGCGTTCGGGGGCGATGCGGGTGCCTTCGAGTTGCTGGAAGAGGCGTTCCGCGGCGGTGCGGCCGATGATCGCGGCGTCCTGGGAGACGACCGTGACGCCGGGCTGGAGGAGATCGGCGAGTTCGAGGTCGTCGAAGCCGATGAGGGCGACGCGGCGGGCGTGGTCGGCGAGGACGCGGATGACGGTGACGGTGACCCGGTTGTTGCCGGCGAAGATCGCGGTGACCGGCGAGGGCCCCGACAGCATCAGCTCGGCGGCACGGCGTACCCGGTCGGGGCTGGTGACGCCGAGGGACATCCAGGAGTCCTGGACGGCTATCCCGGCGTCGTCCAGGGCGGCCCGGTAGCCGCGCAGGCGTTCCGCGGCCGTGTGGATGCGCGGCATGTCGCCGATGAACCCGATCCTGCGGTGCCCGTGCGCGAGGAGGTGGGCGACGCCTTCGCGGGCCCCGCCGAAGTTGTCGGACAGGACGCAGTCGGCGTCGATCCGCCCGGCCGGCCGGTCGACGAACACCGTCGCGACGCCCGCCTTGATCTCCGGCTCCAGGTACCGGTGGTCGTCGCCCGCCGGGATCACCACGAGCCCGTCGACCCGCCGCGCGCACAGCGCCAGCGCCAGTTCCTGCTCGCGCTCGGGGTCCTCGGCGCTGGAGCCGTTGATCAGCAGGGCGCCGTGCGACCGGGCCACTTCCTCGACGGCGCGGCTGAGGGGGCCGTAGAACGGGTCGGCGAGGTCTTCGAGGACCAGCCCGATGCTCGCCGTACGGCCCTTGCGCAGGACGCGCGCGCTGTCGTTGCGGCGGAAGCCGAGCGCCTCGATGGCCTCCTGGACGCGCCGTTCGGTCTCGGGGGTGACGCCGGGTTCGCCGTTGACGACGCGGGAGACCGTCTTGAGGCCGACACCCGCGCGCGCGGCGACGTCCTTCATCGTGGGACGGTTGCCGTAGCGGGCGGTGGTCAGGGAGGCGGCGCGTCGGGGCGTCTCTGGCACGATGCGGGGTCCTGTTCCTGTCGGCCTCGTGGATACGGCGATGTCCGGGTTTGCGGGGGTCGCGCGATCCCTGGGGTTGTATGAGGATGTGGCGTCGAGCATAGAGCCTGGACAACGTTGTCAGATGCAGAGAGACTGTCCGACGCCTTCTTCGGTCCGCGTCCCCCACCGCTGGACCGGCCTGCTCTTTTCGACGGTCGACTGGGGAGAACCGAGACTTTGATGCACACCGACCTCGTGGCCGCGCTCGACATCGGCGGCACCAAGATCGCCGGAGCACTGGTGGACGGCGACGGCGCGATCGTGGTTCGCGCGCAGCGGCCGACCCCCGCGCGTGAGGACGGCGAGACCGTCATGGGCGCCGTCGAGGCGGTGCTCGGGGAGCTGACCGCGTCGCCACTGTGGGACCGCGTCCACAGCGTCGGGATCGGCAGCGCGGGCCCCGTGGACGCCTCCGCGGGCACGGTCAGCCCGGTCAACGTGCCCGGCTGGCGCGGCTTCCCGCTCGTCGCGCGCGTGCGCGCGGTCACCGGTGAGCTGCCCGTCGAGCTGATCGGCGACGGGGTCGCCATCACCGCCGCCGAGCACTGGCAGGGCGCCGCGCGCGGGCACGACAACGCGCTCTGCATGGTCGTCTCCACGGGCGTCGGCGGGGGCCTCGTCCTGGGCGGCCGGCTCCACCCGGGGCCCACCGGGAACGCCGGGCACATCGGGCACATCTCCGTCGACCTCGACGGCGACCCGTGCCCCTGCGGTGGCCGCGGCTGCGTCGAGCGCATCGCCAGCGGGCCCAACATCGCCCGCCGCGCCCTCGACAACGGCTGGCGTCCGGGTGCCGACGGCGACGCCACGGCCGCCGCTGTCGCCGCAGCCGCCCGCGCGGGCGACCCGGCCGCCGTCGCGTCCTTCGACCGCGCCGCCCAGGCTCTCGCGGCGGGCATAGCGGCGACCGCGACGCTGGTCGAGATCGACATCGTGGTGATCGGCGGGGGCGTCGGCAAGGCCGGCGACGTCCTCTTCGGGCCCCTGCGCCGCCATCTCGCCGACTACGCGACGCTGTCCTTCGTCCAGGGGCTGACGATCGTGCCGGCCCAGATGGGGACGGACGCGGGGCTCGTGGGGGCGGCTGCGGCGGCACTCGTACGGAGG
>NZ_LIRL01000108.1 GCF_001419795.1 Streptomyces niveiscabiei | reverse complement strand
AGCCCAGCAGCTCCACCCGGGTGCTGGGCGCCCGGGTGGAGCTGCTGGGCTTCGTCGACGCCGCCGACCGCGACCTGAGGCGGGAGGGGTTCTTCACCGACCCTGCCTGGTCCGGCGCGTCCGCCCGGGAGGAACCGCAGCTCTTCGACGCCCTCACGGAGCGGCTCGCCCCCCTGCTGGAGGGCACCGGCCCCGTCTACGCGCCGCTGGCCGTCGGCGGTCACGTCGATCACGTCGCCTGCCGCGAGGCGGTCCTCGAACTGGCCCGCACCGGCCGGCTCGCCACTGCGCGGCTCGCCTTCTACGAGGACCAGCCCTACTCCCTGTTCTCCAGCGCGGAGGAGACCGCGAAGCACCTCGGCGAACGCCTGGCCGGACAGGGACTCGGCGGACTGCGCCCCGAGCTGCTGCCCGTGGACGACGAAGCGTTGCTCACCAAGTGTGAGGCGCTGGGCGCCTACCGTATCCAGGTACGCAAAGGCATCATCCAGCGCGTCCGCCGGCACGGTGTGCGCCTGGCGGAGGGCTCCGGGTTCCCCGCCGCCGAGCGGATCTGGCTGATGCGCCCCTGACCCCCTCCCCCGACAAGCGACCGCGGCCCCGCCGCTCTGTGAAGGGTTTCCCATGTACGCACTGGCTCAGTCCCTGACACCGGCGGACCTGGAGGTGCTCGCGGAGGCATGCGCCGAGGTGGGCCTCGCCCTGCATGTCACCGACCCCGCGACAGGTCACGCCCCGCCGCCCGGCGCGCAGCTGGTCTCCTTCACCCGGGTCGCCGCCGCCCGCCCCGACGACCTGTCCGTGACGGACCTCAAAAACCGGGGCGGTTACGCCGTCGCCGTGCTGGACGGCGTCTCCGCCACCGAGGTCCTCGCGGCGGTCACCGCCGGCTACGGCTTCACGCTCGCCAGCCCCCTGCGCCGGTCCCGGCTCGTGGAGACCCTCAGCTACCTCAAGACGGTCACACCGTCCGAGAACACCCAGGTGCTCACGCTCGCGAACGGCTCGCTGAACTCCGCCGCGAAGTCGCTGCCCGTGACCGACGCCGAGGCGGGGCTGCTGCGCCTGCTGTCCGACCGGCCCGGCCAGATCGTCTCCCGCGAGGAACTCACCCAGGCCACGGGCGGGGAGGACGTGAACAAGGTGACCTCGGTCCTCAAGCAGAAGTTCCTGGACATCGACTCCGGCGCGAAGCTCCTGAAGATCCCCCACCTGGGCTTCCGCCTGGTCGGCACGGTCCGCGAGGGGGCCAGCTGATGCGCGCCGTGGTGATCACCGGGGCCCCGGGCGTCGGCAAGACCCGCCTGGGGCACCAGCTGGTGACGCGGTACGGCGTCCCGGCCGCCGCGATGGACTGCGACCCCATCGTCCACCCGTGGAACGGCGGCGAAGAGGTGTACGACCTGATGGCCTCGACGGTGCGCGCGGCCCTGCCCGTCTACCGGGAGTGGGGTGCCCGCGTCGTGATCGTCACCGGGGTGGTCCTCGCGGGCCGCGCCTACGAGCGGTTCCAGAAGGTGTTCGAGGAACTCGGCGTGGAGGCGGTCTACTACGGCCTGCGGGCGGACGCGGAGGCGCTGGCCGCCCGGATCGAGAACGACGCGGGCGGCCGGCTGTTCGTGGAGGGCCGGCTGGCGGAGCGTCACCTCGACGCGGAGGTGCCCGACGTGCCCGGCGTCCGGCTGGTCGACACCACGCACCTGACGCTGATGGAGGTCGCCGACGCGGTCGTGGCCCTGGAGCGCGCCGACCTCGGGCCGGCGGTCACCGGATGACCCGGGGGGGGCGGCCGTGGGCCGGCGCCGCCCCCGGGTGCCGGGTCACCGGAAGCGGCCCACCGCCAGGCCCTCGCCGCCCTGGCGCACCGAGAGGACGAATCCGTAGTAGTGGGTGGCGCCGATCCCCGTGACGTACTCCCGGACCTCGTCGCCGAGCGGGCCGGTGAGCTGCTGTTCCTCGTCGCGGGGCGCGAAGGCCGGCCAGCGCGGGGGTGTGGAGGGCCGCAGCAGCAGGCGCCCGACGACGCCCAGGCGGCGCAGTTCGGCCTCCAGTTCCTGGACGAAGAACGGCCCGCGCTCGTCCCCGTAGGCCGCGGCCTGGAGCAGTGCCTCGCCGTCCCGGGTGATGAGCCCGGGGACCTGGCGCAGGAGTTCCCAGAAGAACTCCAGGCCGTCCAGCCCCGCCTCGCCGGCCAGCCAGCCGAGCGAGCCGCGGCGCAGCGGGAGACAGGGCGGGTTGGAGACGACCAGGTCGAACCGGGAGTCCAGGGACAGCGACATGATGTCCCCCTCTACGGCGGTCAGCCTCTCCCCCAGCCCGTTGATGCGGGCGTTGACCGTCGCGGCGGCCGTGCACTCCGGGTTGACGTCGACCGAGACCACATCGGCGCCGTTGCGGGCCGCCGACAGTCCGAGGATGCCGGTGCCGCAGCCCAGGTCCAGGGCCGACCGGGCGCCCCGGCGCGCCGCCACCAGCCGGGAGAGCGTCATCGAGTCGGTGCCGACCCAGGGCGCGTACGAGCCCGTGTCCCGTCCCGCCGCCCGCCAGGCCGCGAGCAGCGCCATGCCCTCGCCGCGGACCAGGCAGTAGTCGGCCGATATCTTCCCGGACTCCTCGGACAGGACCCGGGCGCGCAGCAGCAGGTCGAGGAGGGGTTCGGGGACCTCCGAGCGGACGTCGGACTCCGCCACCCGCTCCCCGAAGACGAACAGCGAGGACAGGACGGACTCGGCGGCCAGGGTGGTGGAGATCGCCGCCAGGGTCTCGGGATTCCGCCACGGCGCCAGCTCACCGAGCCAGTCGCCGGCGAGCGTGAGCAGATCGTGCTGCGGGAGCGCGATAAGCCGCTCGAGCCCGGCTCCGGCGAAATCGTCGTCTGAAATCCCATCCACGGAAATCATTACGTCTCCTCGTGACCTCAGCGGGGTGACGGCTCCTCGGCCGGCTCGAAGACCGGCGTGAACGCCGATTTCAATTCTCGTAGCCGTTCCAGGGCGCGGGGTCCGGCGTACGGGGCGCAGCGCGCGATTTCCTGTTCGGTGATGTTGCCGAACAGATAGAGATTGACCACGTCGATCGGTCCGGTGCAGCTCTTGCAATACGGGAAGCGCGGCCTTGGCTGCATGAACATATCGTAGTGCTGGTGTTTTCCGAACTGTTCGTGGATGAGTTGGGGATTCTCCTTGATGTTGCCCATGGGTTTGAGCCAGGCGTACGGGCAGCAGGAGACGTCTCCCTGTCCGAAGAGTTGCACCATGGTGGCCGTCGCATAACAGCGCAGGGTGCGGACTCCGGTGCTCAGCTGATTCCCGATGTGTTCCACGAAGGCCCGCGGGGGAAGGACAGCGGACAGTTCGTCGTACCGTTCGAGGAGTGGCGCGAAATGGTCGCCGAGGGGCGGTGCGTGGGTGGTCCTGGTCTCGCCGCGCACCGGGAAGAAGTAGAGCATCACGCCGCGCCCGTACCGTTCGAGCAGGAACTCGGCGAAGTCCGCCTGGCCGGTGGCGTTGAGGTCGCTGATCACCGACTGGATCTCGATGGGGATGCCCAGCTCCACCGCGTGGTCCAGGTGGCGCATGATGACGTCGAAGAGCTTGTGCTGCTTCGGCGGCAGCCGGTGGCCGTTCATCTCCAGCGTGTGGCCGTCGAGGGAGAGGCACAGCTGGACGTTGCCCAGCTCGGCGAGGGCCTCCAAGCGGTGCGGCGTCAGGAAGGCGCCGTTGGTGATGACCTGGACGACCTCGTACTTCTCGCTGCACTCCGCGACGAATTCGGTGGAGCCTTTCAGCCAGAAGAACTCGCCGCCGCTCAGGCGCATGATGGGGCTGTCCACCTGGCGGTGGTAGGCGTCGAGGATCTCGTGCCAGTCCGCGCGCCGGTCGGTGGTCAGGCGCAGCCGGGCGTCCGGGACCGCCATGAGGAGGTTGAAGTCCTCGGTGAGGCAGTAGGAGCACCGCATCTGGCACAGCTGCTCCTCGATGACCATGTCGTTCATCAGGAGTTTGAGCCGGTCCTGCCCATCGCGATTCGCGAACATCGCATCACGGTAATGACTCTTCAGGGCCATGCCTATCACCGCACCCAAGGTCGTATTCGCGCACGACTCTTCCGTTGAGCGACGATCCTAACTTCACCTTCAAGACAGGGGCAATGAAGGCTGCCGGGGGCGTTGTCGTTCGGCCGGAACTCGACTTGATCCGGCCTCAGGATGGCTCATATGTGCCTGCTGACTGACTCGTTGCGACCGGGTACCGTTACGCACCACGTATGCGCCACGTACTCGCCAAATCCGCAGACCTGCAACGGGAGTAAGGACGGCAGTATGCTAGCTCTGGGGCTCGGCGGTTCCAACCACGACTTCTCTGCCTGTCTCGTCGAGAACGGCGAGATCGCCGTCGGTATTGAAGAGGAGCGGCTGAGGCGCCGCAAATACGCCGTCAATGTGAATTCTCTGGTGAACCAGTGCTGGCGGTACTGCCTCTCGACCCACGGGGCCCGTCTCGCCGACGTGGACACGATCGTCGCGGACGACACCCTGCTGCCCAGCTGTTATTTCCCGTTCCGCAGCCGGACCACCCTCATCCGCCATCACCTGGCGCACGCCGCCAGCGCCTTCCTGCCCTCGCCCTTCGAGGAGGCCGCGGTCCTCGTGGTCGACGGGGCGGGCAGCCTGTTCGAGGGCCAGGGCGTCGAGACCCTGACCATGTCGGTCGGCAACGGCACGGAGCTCACCGAGCTGTCCAAGGTGTACGGGACCAACTGGAGCACCGACGGCCTGCGCGAGGCCCGGGTCTACCAGGCCGGCGACAGCGACCACTCGCTGGGCTTCATGTACAAGGCGGTCAGCAGGGCCATCGGCTTCACCCTCTACGAGGAGGGCCCCTGGTACCTGACCGAGGACGGCAAGACGATGGGCCTGGCGCCCTACGGCACCGACCGCTACCGGGCGGAGTTCCGGCGCCACCTCGGCCTGCTGCCGGAGGGCCGGTTCGAACTGCATCTGAAGGACGGCGGGCTGCTGGACTTCGTCGAGCACGCCCTGGACGGCTTCGAGGGCGACGAGCGGTTCGCGCGCGGCGCCGACCTCGCCTGGGCCGCGCAGGACCTGCTGGAGACGGCCGTCCTGCATGCCGCGGGCTGGCTGCACCGGGAGACCGGCCTCACCCGCCTGTGCCTGGCCGGCGGTGTCGTCCTCAACTCGGTCGCCAACGGCAAGATCCTGCGCAACACCCCGTTCACCGACGTCTTCGCCCAGCCCGCCGCCGGCGACAACGGCTGCGCGGTCGGCTGCGCCTACTACGGCTACCACGTCCTCGGCGGACAGCCCCGGCCCCGGGGCCCGAAGGCTCCGCGCACCGCCCCCCGGCCGCAGCGCCACACCTACCTCGGCCGCCGCTACGGCACCGAGGAGATCCAGCGCGCTCTCGACGCCTCCGGCCTGCCCCACCGGAGGGTGCGGCAGCCGGCCCGGCTGGCCGCAGGGCTGCTGCCGCAGGGCGCGCTCATCGGCTGGTTCACCGGAGGCTCGGAGTTCGGGCCGCGCGCCCTCGGCCACCGCAGCATCCTCGCCGACCCGCGCCGCGCGGAGATGAAGGACATCCTCAACAGCAAGGTCAAGCACCGCGAGGCGTTCCGTCCCTTCGCCCCCGCCGTCCTGGCCCACCGGGCCGCCGAGTACTTCGAGCTCGACATCGAGTCGCCGTACATGCTGCTCGTCGCGCCGGTGCGGGAGGACAAGCGCCAGGAGGTCCCGGCCATCACCCACGTCGACGGCACGGCGCGGGTCCAGACGCTGACGCCGGAGGCGAACGGCGCCTTCTACGACCTGGTGGAACGGTTCGGCGAGCTCACCTCCGTACCCGTGGTCCTCAACACCTCCTTCAACGACCGCGGCGAGCCGATCGTGGAGACCCCCGAGCAGGCGCTGGCCTTCTTCGGGCCGAGCCAGCTCGACTACCTCTTCCTGGAGGACTTCGTGGTCGCGCACAGCGCGACGGACCTCGACACGGTGACGGAGGCGGACGCGTGACGGACGGCCCGGCGATGCGGTACGAGACCTGGCGGGCCCTCGCGCTGTGGGGCGAGGAAGAGGAGGCCGCCGCCCTGGAGGTGATCCGGTCCCGGTCGCTGTTCCGGTACTACGGGCCGGACCTGGGCCACCGGACCGACCTGTTCGAGGCCGCGTTCGCCGAGGCCGCCGGGGTCGCGCACACCGTCGCCGTGTCCTCGGGCACCGCCGCGCTCACCGCCGCGCTGATCGGCCTCGGGATACCGGCCGGCGCCGAGGTGATCGTGCCGACCGTGACCTTCGTCGGCAGCGTCGGCGCCGTCGTCGCCGCCCGCGCCGTCCCCGTCTTCGCCGAGGTCGACGACACGCTGACCCTGGACCCCGCGCTGCTGGAGGAGCGGATCACCGAGCGGACCTGGGGTGTCATGCCGGTGCATCTGGGCAACGCCGCCGCCGACATGGACCCGCTCCTGGAGGTCGCGCGGGGGCACGGACTGCGGGTGGTCGAGGACGCGGCGCAGGCCGCCGGCGTCCGGTACCGGGGGCGGCCCGTCGGCGGCCTCGGCGACGCGGGCGCGTTCAGCTTCCAGCTCGACAAGAACATCACCGCCGGCGAGGGCGGCGCGGTCACCACGGCCGACGCCGACGTGTACGACCGGGTGGCCCGCTACCAGGACCAGGGCGGCCAGTTCACCACCTCCAAGGGCGCGACGCGCGGGAGCGGCGACAGCCCGCCGTTCGTCGGCGTCAACCAGCGCATGACCGAGCTGACGGCGGCCGTCCTGTCCGCGCAGCTCCCCCGGCTGGCCCCGATGTGCCGACGGCTGCGGGACGTGGCACGCCATGTGCGCGGCGAGACCGCCGACCTGGCGGTCCGCTGGCGGAGGCTGCCGGACGAGGAGGGCTCGGGCGGCGACCTCACGCTGTTCCTCGACTCCCGCCTCCAGGCGCGCGCCTTCGTCGCCGACCTGAACGCCGCCGGCATCCCGGCGCACACCATGTACCAGGGTCAGCCGGTCACCGCCAACCGCGCCGTACGGGAGGGGCGCACGCCCTGGGGCGTGGAGTGGGAGCGCCCTCCGCGCTACCGGATCAGCGAGGGTCTCCTCGGCCGCTCCGTCACCGTGGGCCTGGGCGCCGCCATGACCGACGCGGACGTCGACGCCGTCGTCACCGCCTTCCGCAAGAGCTACCAGGACGTCACCGCGGCCGGCTGAACCATCCCGGCCCGCCCGTCACCGACACAAGGGGAGCGACGCACCGACATGTCCCTGTACGACATCCCCGTCCGCACACTCGCCGGGAAGCCCGGTGATCTGAGCCCCTACCGGGGCAAGGCCCTTCTCGTGGTCAACGTGGCCTCGCAGTGCGGGCGTACACCACAGTACGCGGCGCTCGAAGAACTGCACCGGCGCTACGGGCCCCGAGGGTTCGCCGTCCTGGGCTTCCCCTGCAACCAGTTCGGGCAGCAGGAGCCCGGCACGTCCGAGGAGATCCAGGAGTTCTGCTCGACCATGTACGGCGTCACCTTCCCCCTCTTCGAGAAGGTGGAGGTGAACGGGGCGCGACGGCATCCGGTGTACGAGATCCTCACCGCCGCCCCCGACGACCAGGGGGTGGCCGGAGACATCGAGTGGAACTTCGAGAAGTTCCTCGTCTCGCCCGACGGCGCGGTGGCGCACCGCATCGGGTCGCGCGTGAAGCCGGACGACCCCGAGGTCGTCGCCCGGATCGAGGCGCTGCTGCCGGCCTGACCCCTGTACGCCCCTGACGCCGGAGCCGTCGGTCGGGCTCCGGCGTCAGGGTTCGCGGTGGTCGGTCAGTGCTGGCGCAGGGCCAGGCGGACCGCCTTCTCCACGTGGATCGCGGTGTTGGCGTGTCCCGCGGCGTTGGGGTGGATCATCGTGGCGTGCTTGCCGATGGGGGCGCAGTCCACGCCCGTGCCGGGGAACGTGGTGGGCCAGTAGTCCGCGGCGTCGCCGCAGATCCCCTCCATCCACTTGGTGCCCTCGGGCTGGCAGACGTCGTGGCCCTCGCTGGACGAGAAGACGTTCAGGTAGCGGTCCCCGAAGGACGTCGAGGCCCGCTGGAGCGCCTTGTTCAGCGGCTTGAGGACGTCGTCGCGGAGCCAGTCGATGTCGGCGTGGGTGGTCGTGTCGAGTTCGGTGAGGGAGCCTCGGTCACAGGCGCTGCCCCGGGTCGGCATGATCGTCGGGTACCCGATGTTGATCACCTTGGCGTTGGGGGCGGCCCGGTGCACCTCTGCCAGCATCTCGGTGTACTCGTTCTGCACCCGGGTGAGCCTCTCGCGGACGCTCTCCACCCCGGCCGGCGGGTTGGTGAAGTACTCGCGGCACGACTTGTCCGTCGCGCCCAGTTCGAGGCACTTGGGGAAGATGTCGCCGAAGGGCAGGCTGTTGCCGCCGATCGCAATGGTGACGACGTCCGTCCCCGCGTCGAGCCCGGCCCGCTTGATCTGCGTGTCCACCGCGGGCCAGCCGCCGGGCGGGGTCTCGACCGGGCTGATCGGCGTCTGCTTGACCTTCGCGACGTTCGCGATGACGGCGCTGCTGCACGCGACGTTGGTCAGACGGACCTTCTTGCCCGGCGGGGACGCGGCGAGTTCCCGTGCGACCAGGCTGGGGTACGAGCCGCTGGTCCGGGCACAGCCGTCCTGCGACGGATCGCCCAGCGGGGGCTGCGGGTCGCCGACGAAGACGCCTGCGGTGAAGGAGTCGCCGAGCGCGGCCCACTCGTACTCGTCGGCCGCGCCGGCGGAGCCAAGAGGTAAGAGGGTGGCCGCGGCCAGCGTGAGCCCTACGGCCAGGGCTCGTGTGCGGGGGCGGGAGACAGCGTGTCGCATGGATACTCCAGGATTAGTGGAAGTTGTCCGGGCGACAGAACATGACGCCCGGGGCGGAACGCACCTCGATCAAGATTGTCCGCGCCGCCGCCCCACTCTGTCCGGTGAAACAGCCCGTCCTCATCCGATCGACCTATTTGATCGATTCTTTAGCATCTGCTTGCGATCATCCTGCTAGGATCCCGCGCGCGATGGGCTCGTCTGCTGGGTCGGGGTCGTACAGATCGACTTGGGGGCGGTGGCCAGGCAGATGGCGGCTTGGGCGAGGGCGAGTTCTCCCTCGGGGGAGCCAAGGCGCTCGTACACCTGCCAGGCGGGCAGGGCGGTGGCGTCCAGCGGCTCGGTGTCCGCGGGGAGCGACTGGAGCTGCTCGGCCATGTTGAGCAGGTAGCGGGCGTCGCCGTCCGCGAGGGCGGTCAGGGCCCGGCGGGCGCGCCGACCAGGGCGACGGTGCCGTCCTCGGAGTACGGCAGGAAGCTGTCCTGCTGGGGGCGGTTGAAGCGGTGGATATCGTCGACGAACAGGAGGGTGCCCCGGCCGAGTCGACAGCGCCGGGTGGCGGTCTGGAAGACCTTCCGGAGGTCGGCGACAGGGGTCAAAGGCGAGTCGCGTCCGCTCGGCCAGGAGGCGGGCGAGGGTGGTTTTGCCGCAGCCGGTCCGCCAGCGAGCGCGCCGACTCGTCCTCGAAGAGCGACCGTGCGTCGTGAGCCATCCTCCGGTGGGACGACCGGTCGGTCCGAGCGGATCGACGGTGGCCTTCCCCTAAGCGCGTCCGGCCGAGCAGGCTCTCTCCCGGCCGGAGGGGCCTGCGCTGCGAAAAGCGCGGGCCCCTCCGGGTTTATTCACCGAGGGCGGTCAGCCGCATTCGATGCGGTCGATCTGGTCGTATGCGGCGGCGTAATATTCGTCGCCGCTGTACGTCTCGATGAATCCGTTGGTGACACCCTGGTAGTCATGGGTTCCGCTGCCGGTGCAGTCCACCCAGATATAGGTGTCCAGGGAGGAACTGTCGTCGGTGTCGAAGGTCTGGGAATAGAGCTCCTCCCAGCCGAACCAGCGTGACCAGGCGAGTCCGCTGTGCATCTGGATGTCGAGCACCTGGTAGAGGCAGGAGGTGAGGGAGTCGTTGTAGATCAGGTTTCCCTGGCGGTACACCAGGACCCAGAGGCCGCAGCCGGTGGGATAGGCGGCCGGAGTGGCCTCCGCTTTTCCGCTCTCCTCGGTGCCGTAGGCGAGTTTCTTCGCGTCGGTCTTCGCGTCCGCTTTCACGTACGGCGCGGAGGTGACGTCCAGGATCTTCGCGCCGGACGCCTCCAGCGCGGCGATACGCTGCTCCACCTTGACAGGGAGCGAGCGGGTGCCGGAACCGGCGTCCGCCGTCCGGGGCTGGGCCTGCGCCGTGCCGGCCGTCAGCAGCGTGAATATGCCGGCCAATGCGGCCAGCATGAAAATGACGCGTCGTTTCACATGTTCCCCCTGAGCAAGTGATCTTTCCCTTTTCGGGGATCGCTGTCAGCGGCAACACTAGGCGCGGAAACGATCGGCCGGCGCTCCCTTCACGAACCTTTCATTGCCCGTCGCTCTCGGGGGTGGCGCGTTCCTGGCCGTGTCCCGGATTCACCGGCGGGTCGGTACACGGTTCACGTATCCCGCTCTCCCCTCCGCCCTCGTCGCCCTCGATACCGTCCCGGACGGTTTCCTCACGCTCCGGCCAGGTCTTTTCCTCGGGACCGCGCGTACGGAAAGAAAGAACCCGGCTGACTTTGATCTCTTTCACGTGATCATCCTTTCCGATGCCTCTTTCCTGCCTGTCCTGTCTCGAATGCACCGGCCTGCCGCACCATGGAATCCGCACACTCCGGACCACACGGGCACACTCCCCGGTATTCCCCCGCGGCCCCGACGGCATCGACACGGCAACGCTCTCTACCAGCGTATGGGGGCGTCACAGCCGCGTCCGCCTTCAGGCGTCGTGCTTGCCGAGGAACTCCGTGATGAGCCGCAGCCACTCCTCGCCGCGTTCCAGCATCGGCAGATGCCCGGTGGGGATCTCCGCGAGCCTGGCGCCGGGGATGGTGCGGGCGAGGTGCCGGTGCAGGGCGGGGGACGTGAGCCGGTCGTCGGTGGTGGAGACGACCAGGGTGGGGACGCCGATGCCGGCGAGGTCGTCCCGTACGTCGACCCGGCCGACGAGGTCGGCCTGCTCGGGGCTGCCGTCGGCCGCGCCGGACGCCGCGTAGCCGACCACCTGCCGCAGTTGCTCCTCCGGCATCGACTCCAGCCCTTGGGTGCCGAGGGCCGACAGGAGCAGGAACTCCGCGAGCAGTTCACGGTCTCCGGACGCGGCGATCTTGTTCCAGGCCGAGGAGGCGAGGGCGAGCCGGTTGTCCCGGTAGGCGAAGGCGGCGGTCAGGACGAGGGCGGTGACGCGCTCGGGGTAGCGGGCGGCGGCCCGGATGGCGACCGCGCCACCGAGGGAGTAACCGGACACGGCGAACCGGTCGAGGCCCTCCGCGTCGGCGGCGGCCACGAGCTGGTCGGCGAGGTCGTCGACGGACAGCGGGGCGGTCGAGCGCGGTGTCTCGCCGCTGCCCGGATAGTCGACGCCGACGACGGTGCGGCGCGCGGCGAGACCTTCCAGGATGGGGCCGTAGGTGTTGGCCAGGCTGCTGCCTGCGCCATGGGCGAGGAGCAGTCCGGGGCCGGAGCCGAGGCGGGTGCGGGCGAAGGCGGGCTCGGGTGTGGTGCGTGACGTCATGGAAGTTCTCTTTCAAGGGCGGTTCTCGACCCCACCGGCTAATCATCCAGTGAGTATGATTTCTCGACCCCAGCATCACACACGATGGATGATTAGTGGGTCATGACTTAAATCACACGTTCTGTATGAACCGCGCTAGGGTGACGTTATGAAGGAGCCCGTCCACCGCCGCCGCCCGACCCCCGGCAATCCGCGCGTACAGCGCACCCGCAACCGGGTGCTGGCCGTCGCGCGGGAACTGCTGCCCCAGGTCGGGCCGGAAGGGCTGACCTACGCCCTGCTGGCCGAGCGTGCGGACGTCACCCGGCAGACCCTCTACCGGCACTGGCCCACTCGGGCCGCGCTCCTCTTCGACCTCGTCATCGAGGGCCCCGACCTCGGCACCTACCCCGAGCCCAGCAGTGACGTGCGGGCCGTCGCCACCGCCTGGCTGAGGAGCCTGCGCGCGGGTGTCAGCGTGCCGGCCATGCGCACCGCGGCCCTGGCCGTCGCCGCGCGGGCCGACCACGACCCCGACAGCGCCCGGGCGCTCGCCCGCATCGGCGAGGACCGCCACGCCGACTTCAACAGGCTGCTGGAACCGTCGGGCATCCAGATCGGCGACGACCAGTTCACCCTGCTCTACGGTCCCGTCCTCGCCCGGCTCTTCCTGGACCGCGGGACGGTATCCGACGCCTTCATCGACTCCGTCGTGACCCACTGGCTGGCCGCACTCCCCCACACCGACGCGCACCGCACGGACCCCGACGGCGACTGACGTCTCCGTTCTCCCGGTAATTCCATATCCAGGGGACAGTTTCTTCCCCCCATCGCGGGTGGACATCATCTCGGCACCGGCGAATCATGGGGTGCGGGCCGCCGGTCGGCGGATCACGGATGGAAAAGGGACGGGCGCCATGGTCGAGACTGTTTCGTTCAAGAACAAGGCAGTGGACATAGCGGGACACCTTCATCTGCCGGACGAATTCGACGAGAAGAAGAAATACCCGGCGCTCGTCGGAATTCATCCGGCGGGCGGTGTGAAGGAACAGACCATCGGGCAGTATGCGAAGCGGCTGGCCGCCCACGGATTCGTCACCGTGGTCTACGACTCCTCCTGTCAGGGGGAAAGCGGCGGCGAACCGCGCCTCCTGGAGGATCCGACGACGAGGGTGGAGGACGCCCGCTGCGCGGCGGACTTCCTGACCACCCTCCCGTACGTCGACATCGAGCGGATGGGTGTCTTCGGGATCTGCGCGGGCGGCGGCTACGCGATCAGCGTGGCGCAGACCGAGCGCCGCTTCAAGGCGGTGGCCACGGTCAGCGCGGCCCCGATGGGTGAGGGTTCCCGGGGTTTCCTGGGGCACCTGTCCCCGGTGGCCGAACAGATCCAGGCCCTGGAGATGGCCGCTCGGCAGCGCACGGCCGAGGCGCGGGGAGCGGCCCCCGTCTACGTCCCGTTCGTCCCGGAGACGCTGGAGGAGATCGACGACAACACCCCGGACCTCCTGCGTGAGGGGTACGACTACTACCGGACCCCGCGCGGCCGGCACCCCAACTCCAAGGGCCGTTTCCTGCTGACAAGCATGGACAGGATGTACGCCTTCTCGGCGTTCGACCAGATTCCGGAACTGCTGACCCGGCCGCTGCTTCTCATAGCGGGCAGCAAGGCGGACACGAAGGTGTTCAGCGACCAGGCGTACGAGCTTTCCAACGGCCCGAAAGAATTGTTCGTCGTCGACGGCGCCACGCATATCGCCCTGTACGACGTTCCGGAATACATGGATCAGGCGCTCACCAAGATGGTGGAATTCTTCGCCGTCCTCTAGCCCCGCCGGGAAAAAGTCGCACCGAGAAAATCATCCGAGGAGCACGATCACCATGTCCCATCCCGGCCGGCCCACCGTCGCCATCGCCTTTCATTCGGGCTACGGCCACACGGCCGTCATCGCCGAAGCCGTGGCGCGCAGTGCCGCGGGAGCCGGCGCCGAGGTCGTCTCGATCTCCGTCGACACCATCACCGACGAGCAGTGGGCCCAGCTGGACGGTGCCGACGCGATCGTCTTCGGCTCCGCGACCTACATGGGAACCGCTTCCGCGCCCTTCCACGCGTTCGCGCAGGCCAGCAGCAAGCGCTGGTTCCCGCACGCCTGGGTGGACAAGCTCGCCGCGGGTTTCACCAACTCCGGCGCCAAGAGCGGCGACAAGTCCTCCACTCTGGGGTACTTCGCCACCCTGGCCGCCCAGCACGGCATGCACTGGATCAGCCTGGGCCTCCTGCCGGGCTGGGACTCCACCCGGGGCAGCGAGGACGACATCAACCGGCTGGGTTTCTTCCTGGGCGCCGGCGCCCAGAGCCCGACCGACGCGGGCCCCGAGGCCGTCCACAAGGCGGACATCGCCACCGCGGAGCACCTGGGCGCGCGCGTCGCCCGTCAGGCCGCGATCTTCCGCGCCGGACAGGCCGCTCTCGCCGCCTGATCACCAGGCCCCTGCCTTCCCCCTTCCCCCACCC
>NZ_LIRL01001079.1 GCF_001419795.1 Streptomyces niveiscabiei | reverse complement strand
GGCGGACACCTGCACGGCGGCGACCCCGAGCCCCTCGACCCGGGCGGGCAGAGGCCGTAACAACACACTCTGCGCGACCCCGGCGACGTACCGCGCCTGCTTCAACTCCCGTCTCAGATGCAGCGCGACGGCACAGAACACCGCTCCCCCGACGAACGGACACACCAACTGATACGAGGTGACCGCCACAGCCCCCCACAACACGGGCGTGACCACCCACCCCAACGACCGCCTGACACCGAACATCCCCGACGGCCCCCCATCTAGGCCAGGAACGAAAACAGACCGGCCCCAATGAGACCGGTCTGCATTCTGTCGAGGGATGACTCAAGGGGACCAAGAGGCCCGACAATGCCACTCGGACGAGTGAAAGTCTTTTAGGGGCGCGGGGAACTGCGCGAACGGCCACAGATCACCCGCACCCGGCAACGAAACATCAACCCCGCAGAACAGCCCCCGTACGCTCCCCAGCGAGAGCAACAGCAGCATCCCGAGCAGCGGAAGCCTCATCAACCGTCAATGTCCGGTCCCCAGCGCGGAAGCGCAACGCATAGGCGAGCGACTTCCGCCCCTCCCCCAGTTGCTCGACGTTCTCGTACACGTCGAACAACCGAACCGCCTCCAGCAACTCCCCGGCACCGTCCCGCAACGCCGCCTCGACGGCAGCAGCCGGTACCGCCTTCTCCACCACCAGCGCGACATCCTGCGTGGCGACGGGGAACGACGAGATCCGGGGCGCCTGAAGAAGCCCCACCCCGGCCGCCTCGACCGCGTCGAGGTCGATCTCCATCGCGGAGGTCCGCGCGGGCAGCCCGAACGCCTTGACGACTCGGGGATGCAGCTCGCCCGCGTGCCCGACGACGGTCTCGCCGATCACGAACTCGGCGCACCGACCGGGGTGCCAGGGCCCGTACTGCCCTTGCCGCACCACGACCTCGGCCCCGGCCTCACGCGCGACCGCGCGCCCCGCCTCGACGGCGTCGGCCCAGTCGGCGGGGCGGCCCTTGCCCCACCAGCCGGCCTGCTCGCGGGCCCCGGCGAGCACGACAGCCACGTGCCGGGGCTGAACGGGCAACGCGGCGTTCAGGGAGGCGAGTTCCTCGTCGGAGGGACGCCGGTCGACGGGCAGCACCGGGGCGACGGCCTGCTCCTCGCGGGGGTGGAACACGAGCCCCGTCTCGAAGAGGGCGAGGTCGTGCGAGCCGCGTCCGTCGTTGCGGCGCAGCGCGCCGAGCAGCCCGGGCAGCAGCGACGTGCGGAGCGCGGGCTCCTCGTCGTTGAGGGGGTTGGTCAGCTTCACGACCCGCCGACGGACGTCGTCCGCGTCGAGCAGCAGCTGGTCGAAGACCTGTTCCCCGACGAACGGGTAGGACGGCGCCTCGACGTACCCGGCTCCGGCCAGCGCGCGGCCGACCCGGCGGTGCAGGCGCTGCCGCCCGGTGAGGCCGCGCCCGGCGGGCGGCTTGGGCAGCGTGGAGGGCAGGTTCTCGTACCCCTCCAGCCGGATGACCTCTTCCGCGAGGTCGTTGGGCGCGGCGAGGTCGGGCCGCCAGGACGGGACGGTGACGATCAGCTCGTCCTGCCCGTAGACGTCGCAGCCGATCTGCTGGAGGCGGCGTACGACGGTCTCGCGGCCGTAGGCGACCCCGGCGACCTGGTCGGGGTGGTCGGCCGGGATGCGGACCGTGTGCGGCGCGGACGGCGCGATGACCTCGGTGACGCCCGCTTCGGCGGTGCCGCCGGCGAGGAGGACGAGCAGGTCGACGGCGCGCTGTGCGGCGGCGGACGCGGCCTGCGGGTCGACGCCGCGTTCGAAGCGGCGGGACGCCTCCGTGGACAGCTTGTGGCGGCGGGCCGTGCGGGCGATGGCGACCGCGTCGAAGTGGGCGGCCTCGATGACGACGTCACCGGTGGCGCCGTCGTCGTCGATCTCGGTGTTCGCGCCGCCCATGACGCCCGCGAGGCCGATGGGCCCGCGCTCGTCGGTGATGACGAGGTCCTCGGCGTGGAGGGTGCGCTCGACGGCGTCGAGGGTGACGAGCTTCTCGCCCTCGGCGGCGCGGCGGACGCCGATCGCGCCGTGGACGCTGGAGCGGTCGTAGGCGTGCAGGGGCTGGCCCAGCTCGGTCATCACGTAGTTCGTGACGTCGACGGCGAGGGAGATCGGGCGGATGCCGACCTTCTGGAGGCGGCGGGTCAGCCAGATCGGGGAGCGTGCCTCGGCGCTGAGCCCGGTGACGGTGCGGGCGGTGAAGCGGTCGCAGCCGAGGGGGTCGGAGACCTGGACCGGGTAGCCGTAGGCGTTGGGTCCGGGCACGTCGAGGAGCGCCGGGTCGCTGAGCGGGAGGCCGTAGGCGATGGCGGTCTCGCGGGCGACGCCGCGGATGGACAGGCAGTCGCCGCGGTTGGCGGTGACGGCGATGTCGAGGACCTCGTCGACGAGCTGGAGCAGCTCGATGGCGTCCTTGCCGACCTCGGTCTCGGGCGGCAGGACGATGATGCCCTTGGTGCCGTCCTCGCCCATGCCCAGCTCGTCGCTGGAGCAGATCATGCCGTGGGAGGTCTTGCCGTAGGTCTTGCGGGCGGCGATCGCGAAGTCGCCGGGCAGGACCGCGCCGGGCAGGACGACGACGACCTTGTCGCCGACGGCGAAGTTGCGGGCGCCGCAGACGATCTCCTGCGGCTCGCCCGTCCCGTTGGCGGTGCCGACGTCGACGGTGCAGAACCGGATCGGCTTCTTGAAGCCCTCCAGCTCCTCGATGGTGAGGACCTGACCGACGACGAGGGGGCCCTTGAGGCCGTCGCCGAGCTGCTCGACGGTCTCGACCTCAAGTCCTGCGGAGACCAGTTTGGCCTGGACGTCGCGGCCGGTCTCGGTGGCGGGGAGATCGACGTACTCCCGCAGCCAGGAAAGCGGGATACGCATCAGATCTCACTCCCGAACGGCCGGGTGAAGCGGACGTCACCCTCGACCATGTCTCGCATGTCTTCGACGTTGTGGCGGAACATCAGCAGGCGCTCGATGCCGAACCCGAAGGCGAACCCGCTGTACTTCTCGGGGTCGACGCCGCAGGCGGTGAGCACCTTGGGGTTGACCATGCCGCAGCCGCCCAGCTCGATCCAGCCCTCGGAGGAGCAGGTGCGGCAGGGGCGGTCGGGGTTGCCGACGGACTCGCCCTTGCAGACGTAGCAGACCATGTCCATCTCGGCGGACGGCTCGGTGAACGGGAAGAAGTTCGGCCGCAGCCGGGTCTTCATGTCCGGGCCGAACAGGGAGCGGACCATGTGATCCAGGGTGCCCTTGAGGTCGGCCATGGTGAGGCCCTCGTCGACCGCGAGGAGCTCGACCTGGCGGAAGACCGGGGTGTGCGTGGCGTCCAGCTCGTCCGTGCGGTAGACGACGCCGGGGCAGATCACGTACACCGGCAGGTCGCGGTCCATGAGGGAGCGGATCTGCACGGGCGAGGTGTGGGTGCGCAGCACCTGGCCGGAGTCGGCGGTGCCGTCGGCGGCCTGGACGAAGAAGGTGTCCTGCTCGCCGCGCGCCGGGTGGTCGGGGCCGATGTTGAGGGCGTCGAAGTTGAACCACTCGGCCTCGACCTGCGGGCCCTCGGCGACCTCGTAGCCCATCGCGACGAAGACGTCCTCGATGCGCTCGGAGAGGGTCGTCAGGGGGTGGCGGGCGCCGGCCGGGACGCGGTCGTACGGCAGGGTGACGTCGACGGCCTCCTCGACGAGGACGCGGGCGTCGCGCTCGGCCTCCAGCTCGGCCTGGCGGGCGGCGAGGGCCTTGTTGACGGCGCCGCGGGCCTGGCCGACGAGCTTGCCCGCGGCGGCCTTGGCCTGCGGGGGCAGCGCGCCGATCTCGCGGTTGGCCAGCGCCAGCGGGGAGGTGCCGCCGGTGTGGGCGACCTTCGCCTCCTGGAGCGCGTCCAGGGAGTCGGCGGTGGTGAACGCGGCGAGCGCCTCGTCCCGCATACGCTCGACTTCTTCCGGTTTCAACGCCTCGACCTCTACTGGGTCGTACGACTTATTCGGTGCCGACATCTCTTCCCGTGCTTCCGGTTGGCTGGCTGAAGACCCCCGTGACCGGCTCGCTGAGCTCTGTGGGACACAAAGGTGCCAAAGGCCGAGTCTAACGGGGCGTGGATGTTCGAACGCGCCCGTGGCGGCCTAGCTCAGATAGGCAGGGGCCGCCACGGGCAACGTAAATCGGAACTGCGCGCCGCCCTGGGGGGCGCGGCCGACCGTGATGACGCCGCCGTGGGCCTCGACGATGCCCTTGACGATGTAGAGCCCGAGGCCGGTGCCGCCGCGCTTGCTGCCCCGCCAGAAGCGGGTGAAGACGCGGTTCATGGACTCCTCCGGGATGCCCGCCCCCTCGTCGCTCACGGTGACCGACGTGCCCGTGTCCTCCCCTTCGCGGGGGGACGCGGCGGACGTGACGTCTATCGTGACGGTTCCCTCGCCGTGGCGCACGGCGTTTTCGATGAGGTTGCTGAGCACCTGGTCGACCTTGTCGGGGTCGGCCCACAGGGCGGGCAGGGGCTGGCCGATGCGCAGGAGGAACCGGTCGGCGGGCAGGCCCGCCGCGACGTACGCCTGGATGTGGCGGCCGACGGCCGCGCCCATGTCGACGGGCTGGCGGCGGACCTCAAGGCGGCCGGAGTCTATGCGGGAGATGTCGAGGAGCTCGGCGATCAGGCGGGTGACGCGGTCCGCGTCGGCGTCGACGGTCTCCAGCATGAGGCGCTTCTGGTCGTCGGTGAAGCGCTCCCACTTGGCGAGGAGGGTCGCGGTGAAGCCCTTGACGGAGGTGAGGGGGGAGCGCAGTTCGTGGGCGACCGTGGCGATCAGCTCGGCGTGGGAGCGCTCGGTGCGGCGGCGGGCCTCGGTGTCACGCAGGCAGACGACGACACGCTGTACGGGGCCGGCGGGGCGGTCGCGGACGTAGCGGGCGGAGACGAGGAACTCGCGTCCGCCGGGCAGGAGCAGGTTGCGTTCGGGCTGGCGCACCCGGGTGGCGAGGCCGCCGTAGGGATCGGTGAGCTGCCACCAGCGGCGGCCCTCCAGGTCCTCTAACGGCAGCGCCTTGTCCAGCGGCCTGCCGAGGACGTCGGCCGCTGCGGTGGCGGTCATCCGCTCGGCCGCGGCGTTGAAACAGACGACCCGGCCGTGCTCGTCGGCGACCACCAGGCCGTCCGGCAGCTCGTCCGGCCCCATCCCGGGCGGCCACCAGACCCTGCGGGCTTCCGGTGTGCCGCTCGTGACCGCACTCATCCTCGTACCCCACCTCCCAGACGAGGACCCCCGAGCACGTCACCCTACAAGTTCTCGGTGACGCTGCGGCACCCTCCTGAGGCGCGCTGTGCACGGGCTGACGCATAGAGACATACGGCGGCGGCGGTGGCCAGGTTCAGACTTTCAGCCTTTCCGTGGATCGGGACGCGCACGACGGCGTCCGCGAGCCCCCTGGTCTCCTCCGGGAGCCCCCACGCCTCGTTCCCGAACACCCAGGCGGTCGGGCCGCCCATCGTCCCCTTGTCCAGCTCGTCGTCCAGGTCGTCCCGGCCCGCCCCGTCGGCCGCGAGAATCCGGACACCGGCCGCCTTCAGCCCCGCCACGGCCCGCTCGATCGGCACACCGACGGCGACGGGGAGGTGGAACAGCGATCCGACGGACGCGCGTACGGCCTTCGGGTTGTACAGGTCCACGGAGGCATCGGTGAGGACGACGGCCTCGGCGCCGGCCGCGTCCGCGCACCGCAGGACCGTACCGGCGTTCCCGGGGTCGCGTACGTGTGCGAGGACGGCGACGAGCTTCGGCCTGGCCGCGAGGATGTCCTCGAACGGCGTGTCCAGGAACCGGCAGATCCCGACGAGGCCCTGCGGGGTGACGGTCGTGGAGATGTCGGCGATGACCTGCTCGTCGGCGAGGTGCACCCGCGCGCCCGCGTCCCTGGCCTCCCCTACGACGTCCGCGTACCGCTCGGCCGCCTCGACCGTCGCGAACAGCTCGACCAGCGTCCCCTTCGCCGCCTCCCGCACCGC
>NZ_LIRL01001078.1 GCF_001419795.1 Streptomyces niveiscabiei | reverse complement strand
CCGCCCCCACCGAGAGCCGAGACCCCCACTGTGCACCCGGGTCCGGGATGCGCGTCACCGCCGCCCCCTGCCAGCCGCTCAACGGCGGCCACGGCCTCCCCGCGATCCCCACCCAGCGCGATGTTCCAACCGGGCCTGACGCACTACACGGGACGCCCGTCGCCCGCCGTCTCTCCCACCTTCGCCTTCTCCGCTTCGGCTGCTTCCTCCTGCACGCCAGCGGTCTCATGGTGGGTCGGTGCATAGGCGGCCCCAGCTCCGCATCGTCCTCGCCCCACGGAAGATCGGACTGAAGAAACTGGACGTTCATGATCTCGCGGGCGAAGCTGCCCGAGCCGTCGGGGTCCTCGACCGCCAGCGTGAAGTTCAGTACCGCGGCCGACGGGACAGCCTTTCCGCCGGTCAGCAGACCCTCAACCGGTCCCATACGAAGGTCCGGGCACTGGTTGAACAAGCCATCGCCACCCTCAAGTCCCGACGGCCCCTGCGCAAGCTCCACTGCTCCTCGTCCAAACCGTCCTCACCCTCCATCCGGCCGGCTCAGACTGCGGTTGGAAAGGGCTCAGTGACCGACCCTGCGTCGATCGGCTGCGCTCAGGCTTCCGGGCCCAGCGCTGCCGACTGATCGCCGCTGCCGTGCGCCAGCGAAGCAAGAATCTCCTTGCGGCAGACATCGAGGATCTCGTCGGCCAGCGGAGAATCGTCAGGGCACGCCCGCGACAGCATGATCGCCCCGATCGAATGGGCGAGCATGCCGATCAACTTGGTACGGGCCGCGCGCTGGTCCGCGCCCCCCGGCGTGTCACTCGGGGCCTGAAGGGCCGTCAGCAGGCTCTCGATCCCGGCCGCGAACTCTGTTCTGACCTCCGCCGGCTGACGTGCGGCATCGCCGCTGAGGGCCGCGATGGTGCAGCCGTCGCCGCGCCCGTCGCGATGCTCCCGGGTGACGTACCTCTCGACGAACTCGACCGGGCCCAGACCTTCCGCCCGTGTCGCGACCTGCGAGAGCCCACTCGCGGACGCTTCGGCCATCAGGTCGGCCTTGGAGCGGAAGTGCTTGTAGAACCCGCCATGGGTGAACCCGGCGGCTGCCATCAGTTCCGCCACGCCGACACCGTCATAGCCGCGCTCGCGGAACAGCCTGGCTGCTGTCGCGACGATATGCGCGCGGTTCTGCTCCGCCTGTGCCTTGGTGACCCGCATGTCCAGCCACCCTCCCGTGAGTCGACGCTCGTCGCCCAAGGATACATAGATGATGACCGACATCAAAGAGCTTGACTTTTTAGATGTCGATCGTCATCTTATTGTTCATCCCCGCCAGAAAGGCCCAGGCCATGAGTGACACGCATGTGACCGCACCGACCCGGTACGTCGAGGTCGACGGCGACCGGTTCGCCTACCGCCGCTGGGGCAAGCCCTCCGGCGTCCCGATCCTCCTCGTCCAGCACTTCCGCGGGGGAATGGACCACTGGGACCCGCTGCTCACCGACGGCCTGGCCGAGGGCCGTGAGGTCATCCTGTTCGACGGGCGCGGCATCGCCTCGTCGTCCGGCACGCCGCGCAACCGGATGGAGGACATGGCCGACGACATCGCCGCGGTCGTCCGGGCGCTGGGGCTGGAGCAGGTCGATCTGCTCGGCTTCTCGATCGGCGGTTACCAGGCACAGGAGGTCGTGCTGCGCCACCCGCGGCTGGTGCGCAAGCTCCTCCTGCTCGGCACCGGCCTGCGGGGCGGGGACCCGACGACGGACCCCAAGGTGTACGAGGTGGCGCCGAACCCGGTCCCCACCGTGGACGACTTCCTCTTCCTGTTCTTCGGCCGCTCGGAGGCAGCGGTCGAAGCGGGCCGGGCCTTCTGGGAGCGACGCCACCAGCGGGCGGACCAGGACCCGCCGAGCTCGCCCGCGGTCGCACAGGCGCAGCTCGAAGCAGTTGTCGCCTACGCCGAACCCCTGCCCGGCGAGAATCCCTACGCCCACCTGAACGCGATCACCCAGCCGACGCTGGTCCTCAACGGCTCGAACGACGTGATGATCGCCTCGGTCAACTCCTGGCACCTCGCCCAGAACATCCCCGACGCGCAACTGCTGATCTACCCCGACGCCGGGCACGGAGCGCACTTCCAGTACCCCGAGCGGTTCCTGAAGCACGCCCTTCAGTTCCTCGACGAGTAAGCAGCACCACCGGGGTCAGCCCACACACACCGAAGAACCCCCCGATGAGACGTAGGCAGACATGAAGATCGAAGGTTCGGTCGCCCTGGTGACCGGCGCCAACCGTGGCATCGGCAAGGCATTCGCGGACGAACTCCTCGCCCGCGGTGCCACCAAGGTGTACGCGGCTGTCCGCGATGTCACCACCGTCACGGACCCGCGGCTGACGCCCGTCGCCCTGGACGTCACGGACCCGGCGGCTGTCGCCGAGGCCGCCGCCGAGTTCACCGACGTCACGATCGTCGTGAACAACGCCGGCATCGCCAGCAGCAACTTCGCGCTGTCGGCGCCGCTCGACGTGGCGCGCAGCGAGCTTGAGGTGAACTACTTCGGGCTCATGGCCATGACGCAGGCGTTCGCCCCGGTCGTGGCAGCCAACGGCGGCGGTGCCTTCGTCAACATGCTCTCGGTCGCCTCATGGGTGGCGTACCCCGTGGCCGCCACGTACGGCGCGTCGAAGGCAGCCGCGTGGAGCTACACCAACGCCGCCAGGCAGCAGCTCAAGGCACAGGGGACCGAAGTCGTCGCCGTCCACGTCGGGCCGGTCGACACCGACATGCAGGCCGGCTCCGACATCGCCAAGACCCCGCCCGCCGACGTGGCCCGCGCCGCCCTGGACGCGCTTGAGGCAGGCCGGCCCGAGGCCGTCGTCGACGAGATCAGCAGCAGCGTGAAGGCCGCGCTGCACGACGACCAGACCCTGCTGTACCCGGCCATCGAGGCGCAGTTCGCCGCGCAACTGGCCGGCTGACCACCCCCGCCACCAACAACGTACGGAGCCCCGCATGTCCGACAGCCTGTGGACCCCCACCGTCGCCGGAAAGATCTCCCTGCCGCACCGTCTGGCGATGTCCCCCATGACCCGCAGCAGGGCGACCCCGGACGGCGTGCCGACCGATCTCAACGCCGAGTACTACGCCCAGCGCGCCTCGCACGCCCTCATCATCACCGAGGGCACCCAGCCCTCCGCCGACGGCCAGGGCTACCCGGTGACCCCCGGCATCCACACCGACGAGCACATCGCCGGCTGGCGCAAGGTCACCGACGCCGTACACAAGGCCGACGGACGCATCGTCATCCAGCTCATGCACGTCGGGCGGATCTCCCACCCCGACAACACCCCCCACCACCGGCAGCCGGTCGCCCCCTCCGCGATCAAGCCCGCAGGCCAGACGTTCACCGGCGCCGGGATGCAGGAGATGCCGGAGCCGCGCGCGCTGACCACCGAAGAGGTCGCCGCGACGGTCGACGACTTCCGGCGGGCCGCCGCGGCAGCCATCGCGGCCGGTGCCGACGGCGTCGAGATCCACGGCGCCAACGGCTACCTG
>NZ_LIRL01001077.1 GCF_001419795.1 Streptomyces niveiscabiei | reverse complement strand
GTGCAGGTGGTGGGTCACAGGGGTGGCTGACCTTACTGAACTTGCCGATTCCGCTGAATTTTCAGAATTTTCAGAATTTTCAGAACTCACCGGCCTCACTGACCCTTCGGGCCCAGGTCGGGCGCGTCGACGAGGCGGGCACGGTTCGTCGCGTTCGCCTGGAGCTCCAGCACGATCAGCGTGTTGGAACCGGGGCGCAGAACGGGACCCGGGACGTACAGGGTCTGCTGCGGTCCCCGGTTCCAGTACCGCCCGAGCGAGAAGCCGTTGATCCACGCCTGCCCCTTCGTCCACCCCGGCAGCGAGAGGAACGTGTCGGCAGGGTCGGCGACCTCGAACGTCCCCCGGTGGAAGGCGGGTTCGGCGCACGCCTCGGTCTCCGCGTCGGCGTACAGCGCGGCGCCGAGGGGGGCGTCCATCGGGAGCGGGCGGCACTCCCAGCCGGTGACCGGCATGCCGTCGAACGTGACCGGGCCGAGGAGCCCCTTGGGCGTGCCGATCTTGGGGCCGTAGTTGACGCGGCCCATGTTCTCCACGAGCACCTCCAACACGGCGCCCCTGCGGTGCACTTGGACCGGGAGGCTGGTCTCGCGGCGCTCGTTCTCCAGCACGCCGACCGGCGCGCCGTCGACGTACACCTGAGCCCGGTCCCCCACGCCGCCCTCGAAGCGCAGCACGCCGAGGCCGTTCTTCGGCAGGCTGCTGCGGTACAGGACGTACCCGGCCCGCATCCCCAACTCGTCGGCTGTGATGGGTGTTTCGGTGCGAACTGTCCGCCCCGACAGCTCGGAGAGGTACGGCAGCAGCGGGGCCCGCTCGGTCAACTCGACCTCGGTGACAGGCAGTTTGGCCGACGGTGCGGGCAACTCCTCCGGTACCGGCGCGTACTTGGCGATGACCTCGCGGAACGCGTGGTACTTCGGGCCGGGGTCGCCGTTCTCGGTGAGGGGGGCGTCGTAGTCGTACGAGGTGACCGTGGGGGCGTACGTGTGGTGGTGGTTGGCGCCGTTGGTGAGGCCGAAGTTGGTGCCGCCGTGGAACATGTAGATGTTCACGGAGGCGCCGGCCGCGAGGAGCTTGTCCAGGTCGGCGGCGACGTCCGCCGTGTCGCGGGTGTGGTGCGGGCCGCCCCAGTGGTCGAACCAGCCGATCCAGAACTCGGCGCACATCAGGGGGCCTTCGGGCTGATGGGCCCGCAGGGTGGCGAGCGCGGTGTCGATCTTCCCGCCGAACGTGCCGGTGGACAGGACGCCGGGGATGCTGCCGGCCTGCTGGTGTTCCGGGTTCACCTGGTCGCAGGTGAACAGGAGTTCCTCGATGCCGCGTGAACGGAACGCCTCCACAAGGTACTTGAGGTACGCGGTGTCGTTGCCGTACGCGCCGTACTCGTTCTCCACCTGGACCGCGATGACCGGGCCGCCGGATGCCGCCATGTGCGGCAGGAGCGGGGGCAGGAGCAGGTCGAGGTAGCGGTCGATGATCGCCGTGAACTTGGGGTCGCTGCTGCGGAGTTGGACGTCCGACTCCGACATGAGCCAGTGCGGGAGGCCGCCGCCGTCCCACTCCGCGCAGATGTAGGGGCCCGGACGGAGCAGCACCTTCAGCCCCTCGCCCTGCGCCAGCCGCAGGAACCTCGGCAGATCCAGCAGCCCGTCCAGCACCAGCGTCCCCGGTTCCGGCTGGTGCAGGTTCCACGGCACGTACGTCTCAACGGTGTTGAGACCCATCAGCCTCGCCTTGCGCAGCCTGTCGGCCCACTGGTCCGGGTGCACCCGGAAGTAGTGCAGCGCCCCCGAGATGATCCGGAAGGGCTCGCCGTCGAGCTCGAACGAGGTGGGGGTAGTACTCAGGGCGGACATGGAGGGTCCTTTCGGAGCCGAGGGGATGCTTGCGCGAGGGGAACGACCGTCCTCGGGGGCACGCCACTGGAAGCGGACATGATCGGACACACGACCTCCAGAAGACGGCCCACGTCGATGTGGGGACGGTTCTCACAACCTCCGACGCGGCGATGTTACCGGTAACATCGCCGACGTCAACAGAGTTTGCACAGGGGTTTGAGAAAGGGCTGGACAGAGGGAAAGCTCATGTCTGACTTACTATGATTCACTTGAGTAAGTTCATTACGAGTAACCACGGAGGGTCACCCATGCCAGGCTTCGTAGGCCGCACCACCGAGCTGGCCCTCCTCGACCGCCACCTCGCCTGGGTGCGCGCCGGGCGCGGCGACCAGCGCGGCCGGGCCCTGCTCCTGCGCGGCCGGCGCCGGGTCGGGAAGTCTCGGCTCGTCGACCTGTTCTGTGAGCGCGCCCAGGTCCCGTACGTGGTCCACCAGGCCACCCGGGGCGAGAGCACCGACCGGGAGCGGACCCGGTTCCTCGACGAGGTCCGGCACTCGTCGCTGCCCGACACCGGGCTCCTCACCGGTGTCACCGGCGTCGCCGCGTGGGACACCGCCCTGCGCCAGCTCGCGGCGGTGCTTCCGGACGACGCCCCCAGCATCGTCGTACTCGACGAACTTCCCTGGATGCTCGAAGGCGACCCCGTGCTCGAAGGCACCCTGCAGACGGTGTGGGACCGGGTGCTGAGCCGCAAGCCCGTCCTGCTCGTCCTCATCGGCAGCGATCTCGCGATGATGGAGCAGCTCTCCTCGTACGGCCGCCCCTTCCACCAGCGCGGCGTGGAGATGGTCCTCGCGCCGCTCTCCCCCGCCGAGGTCATGGCGATGACCGGGCTCCCGGCCGCCGACGCCTTCGACGCGCACCTGATCACCGGCGGTCTGCCGCTGGTCTGCCAGGAGTGGCAGGAGGGCGAGAGCCGCGCCGCCTTCCTCTCCCGCGCCTTCGACGACCCCACCTCCCCCCTCCTCGTCTCCGGCGAGCGGGCGCTGGCCGCCGAGTTCCCGACGTCCCTCCAGGCCCGGCACGTGCTGTCCGTGATCGGCAGCGGTGAACGGACCTTCGGGACGATCGCGGCGAAGGCCGGGGCCATGGACCGGCCGCTCCCGCCCGGCTCGCTCAACCCCGTCCTGCGCACCCTCGCCGACAAGCGGCTCGTCGCCGTCGACACGCCGCTGTCCGTCCGCGCCGGTGACCGCGACCGCCGCTACCGCGTCGCCGACCCCTACCTCCGGTTCTGGCTGGCCTTCCTCGAACGCGGCATCCCCGAGATCGAGCGCGGGCGCGGGCGGGTCGTGGCCGAGGCGGTCGAACGCGGGTGGGCCTCGTGGCGCGGCCGGGCGATCGAGCCCGTCGTACGGGAGTCCCTGGGCCGCCTGCTGCCCGACGCGACGTGGCCTCGGGTGCGCGAAGTCGGCGGCTGGTGGCCCCGTACGAACAATCCCGAGGTCGATCTGGTGGGCGCCGATCGGGCGCCGGCCCGGGAGATCGGGTTCGTCGGGTCGGTCAAGTGGTACGAGCACGGGTCGTTCGACCAGCGGGCGCTGGCCGCGTTGGCGCGGGACGCGCTGGCCGTTCCCGGCGCGGACGCGGGGACTCCCCTGGTCGCCGTGTCGCGGTCCGGGTTCTCTGTCGACGGGCTTGCGGCTGCGTACGGGCCTGAGCGGTTGATGGAGGCGTGGGGGGTGTGACGTCCGGACTTCGTCGTCCTCGGTGAGGCCGGCGTCGAGGGCACGCGCCTGGAGGGACGGTGGCGCCTCCGCCTTCGATACGGGGATCCGCGTCTCCTTCATGCCGTGACGCTCGGCGGATTCCGTCCGGGACAAGCCGGGAGCGGTACGCGGGTCGTAGACGAACTGGCCGAGTTCGCGGGCCAGTTCAGCGTCCTCGTAAGGTGGCCGCACTCAGGGTTGTCCTCCGCCGCTTCACTCAGGAGCTTGCGGTGGTGACGGGCTTCCAGTCGGCGGGGTTCATGGGTATTGCTGGTCCCTGTCCCGCGGGGGGCCGTACAGCCCGAGGCCCGTCGTCCCCAGCTCGCCGCCGAGTTCCGCGGGCAGCGGTACCGTCTCGCCGTACTTGCCGTGTACGACGCTCCGGCACTCGCCCTCGCCGGGGCGGCCGAACAGCGACCACGTGCCGGTCCTCGGGTCGATCTGCAACAGGCGGGGGACGCGGGCTGCCGCGTACCACGCCGTCTTCTCGTTGATGCCTTTGAGGCGCTCGCTCGGAGAGATGACCTCTACGGCCAGCTCCACCGCGTCGGCGTCCAGGAGCCGGCCGTCGTCGTCCTTGAAGGCGCGGGGGCCGATGGTCAGGTCGGGGGTCGCGTAGTCGTCCGGGTCGCCGGGCATGGGGACGGAGACGTTCTCGAAGGCTTCGTGCGGGGGCGGGAGTTGGG
>NZ_LIRL01001076.1 GCF_001419795.1 Streptomyces niveiscabiei | reverse complement strand
GCGGTTCCGTGCCGGCGCGGGTCTCGGCGGTTCCGTGCCGACGCGGGCCTACGCGGTTCCGTGCCGACGCGGGTCTCGGCGGTTCCGTGCCGACGCCGGCCTACGCGATCCGGTGCCGGCAGGGGGCCACGCGGTTCGGTGATCGCCGCGCCTCACAGGCCCGGTGCCGGCTTCGTCGGGGCCCCCAGCCGTGCCGCCGTCAGCGTTCGTGCACCACCTGCCCGTCGAACACGGTGAGATCCACCTCGACTTCAGAGATCTCGTGCGGGTCGAGGCCGAGCAGCGGGCGGTCCAGGACGCACAGGTCGGCCACCTTGCCCGGCTCGACCGTGCCCTTCCAGTCCTCGGCGAAGTCCTGCCACGCCGGGGTGGCGGTGTACGCGCGCAGCGCCTGCGCGAGGGTGACCCGCTGCTCGGGGCCGCTCGTCCTGCCGCTGGCCTTCGACTCGCGCAGCAGCATCGCGGCGACGCCCTGCCGCCAGTCGGGTTCGGTGATCGGCGCGTCGGAGCTCGCGCACACCGGGACCCCGGCGTCGATCGCGGACCGCACGGGCCACTGGTACGCGGAGCGCTCGGCGCCGACGACCTCGTCCATCAGGTCGGAGACCGTCCACTTGATCGCCGGGTTCATGTTGACGCCGTAGCCGTGCGCGGCCAGTTTCGCCAGGCTGCCGGCGCCGATGAAGTCGCCGTGGATGACGTAGTGGCGGGCGTCGGGGCGGGGCGCGGCCGTGTTCGCGGCCAGGAGGGCGTCGACGACCGTGTCGATCGCGCGGTCGCCGGTGACGTGGACGCCCAGCTGGAAACCGGCCTCGTGCGCGAGCGCGATCATCTCGCGCAACTCGCCGACCTGGAGTTCGGGGGTGTCGCCGTGCACGCACAGGGAGCCGTGGCCGCCGTCCCGGTAGGGCTCGCGCATCCAGGCGGTGCGGTTGGGCGGCACGCCGTCCGCGAAGATCTTCACGCCGATGGCGTTCAGCCGCCGGGGGTCCGCCGAGTGCGGGCGGCGCAGTTCCGCCAGGCCCTTGCGGACGTCGTCGGCGCTGCCGCCGATGGGGGCGGGCAGCAGCAGCACGCTGACCCTGGCGTGGAGTTCACCGGCCGCCAGGAGGTCGGCGTACGCGGTCCAGTTGTCGGTGCTCAGGCCGCCGAAGAGGGTGTCGGCGCCGCCCGGGCCGAGGCCGGGTTCGGTGTAGCTGGTGATGCCGCGTGTGTGCAGTTCGCGGATCACGCCCTGGACGGCCCGGCGGCGCTGGGCGATCGTCGGGGTGGGCAGGGCGGCCTGGACGAGCCGCTGGGCCGCCTCGCGCAGGATGCCGGTCGGTGTCCCGTCGGCGTCGAGGTCGACGACGCCGCCGTGCCGGTGCGCGCTGTCCGCGTCGACCCCGCAGCGGCGCAGGGCCTCGCTGTTGGCCCACACCATGTGCGAGGAGAAGTCCGTCAGGCAGACCGGGTGCTGCGGCGCGACCGCGTCCAGGTCGCGGCGGTGCGGGAAGCGGCGCGGGTCGGCCACGCATTCGGCGAGGTAGCCGGGGTCCCAGCCCAGGCCGACGATCCACTCGCCGGGGCGGGTCACGTGGGTCGCCCGGCGTACCGCGTCGGCGACGCCGGCGATCGACGCGACGGCGGGGTGGCCGACGTCGACGGTGAAGGGCGGCCTCGTCATCCCGTACGCGGCGCCGTGCAGGTGCGAGTCGTTGAGGCCCGGCAGGACGGTCCGGCCGCCGAGTCCGACGATCCGGGTGCCGGGACCGGCCAGGGCGCGCATGTCGGCGTCGCTGCCCGTGGCGACGATGCGTCCGCCGCGTACGGCCACGCCTTCGGTGACCGTGAAGCCGTCGTCGACGGTGAGGACCTGACCGCCGGTCAGGACGAGGGTGGGGGTGGATCGGTGCACAGGAGCCTCTTCCGGGTACGAGGGACGGTTCACCGTGTGGCGCGGGGCGCGGCGTACGCCAGGGCCGCGCCCGCGACCAGGGCGCCGCCCTGGGTGATCTGCTGCCAGAACGTCGGTACGTCCAGCAGGGTCAGGCCGTTCTGCAAGCAGCCCAGGAACAGCACGCCGAGCAGGACGCCGAGGATCGAGCCGGAACCGCCGGTCAGCGCGACCCCGCCGACCAGCACGGCGGTGAGCACGGCCAGTTCGAAGCCGACCCCCGACGTCCCGGCGACGACGCTGTCCAGCACCGACGCCCTGATCGCTCCGGCCAGCGCCGCCGCCGCACCGGTGACCACGAACAGTACGAAGGGCGTACGGCGGACGTCGATGCCCGAGAGGTGGGCGGCCTCCCGGTTGACGCCGATCGCGAAGACGTGCCGCCCGGCGGGGGTGAGCGCGAGGAACACCGCGCCCGCCACGAGCACGAGCACGGCGATGACGACCGGCGCCGCCACCCCCACGAGGCGGGCTCCGCCGAGCCACGCGAACCCGGTGCCGAAACCGCTCAGCGGCAGCGGGAACAACTGCTGGCCCAGCCCCCGCACCGCCGTCAGCATGCCCAGCGTGACGATGAACGCCGACAGGCCGAAGTAGCAGCACAGAACCCCGTTCACGACCCCTACGGCAGCACCGGCGGCCAGCGCGCCCAGCACGGCGACGGCGGGCGACATCCCTTCTCCGGCGAGCCGTCCCGCGGTCAGTCCGCCGAGCGCGAGCGTCGAGCCGACCGACAGGTCGAGGTATCCGCTGATGACCAGCAGGGCCGACGGAACCGCGACGATCGCCAGCGTGGCGGCGTCGGTGGCGATACCGCGCAGGTTCGCGGGAGTCAGGAAAGCGCCGGTGGACAGCTCGAAGGCGAGGATCAGGGCGAGGAGGACGGGGAGGAGGGGTTGCCTCCGGAGAACGGCGAGCCCGCCGTCGGTGAGGAGGCGGGGGCGAGGACGAGTGAGGAGGGGGTCGGCGGTGGTCATGGGGTTCCTTCGGCGGGGTCGGTGGCGGGTGTTCCCGTGTCCGGTGTCGGCTGGTGGACCGCCGACAGCAGGGCGGCTTCCGTGAGTTCGGAGCCGGAGAGTTCGCCGACGATCCGGCCGTCGGCGACGATCAGGCAGCGGTCGGCGAGGGCGGCGGCCTCCTCGGGGTCGCTGGAGGCGAACAGCACGGCGGTGCCCCGGTCGGACGCGAGGGACGACACCACGCGGTAGATCTCCTGGCGCGCGCCGACGTCGACGCCCTGGGTCGGCTCGTCCAGCAGGAGGACGTCCGTACGCCGGGACTCGTTGATCCACCGGCCGAGGACCAGTTTCTGCTGGTTGCCGCCCGAGAACGCCGCCGCGGGCAGCCGGGGCCGGGCCGGGCGCAGCGCCACCGCCTCGGCGAGCGCGCCGAACACCCGGCGTTCGGCGGCCAGGTTCCGTACGCCGAGCCGGGCGAGGGGCCGTACGGACGGCAGCAGCACGTTGTCCTGCGCGCCGAGCCCCGGGAACAGTCCCTGCCGGCGCCGGTCGGCGGGGACGAGGGCGATGCCCGCGCCGAGCGCGTCGGCGGGGCGGCGCGGCGCCACGACCCGTTCACCGACCCGTACGGTCCCGCCGGTGGCCCGGCGTCTCCCGTACAGGGTCTCCAGGATGCGCGTACGGCCGGCCCCGATCAGCCCGAACAGACCGACGCGTTCCCCTGCACGGACCGCGAGGCTCACCGGCCCGAAGCCGGGACCTTCCAGCGCGTCGACGGTGAGCCGGGGCGGGCCGGGAAGCGGCTGCTCACGAGGCCCTCCGGCGGACTGGGCCGAACCGGACCTGCGGATGGGCGCGGACGCCTCCGCACCGGGCTCACGGACAGGCGCCGACGCCTCCTCGCAAGGTCCCCCGGCGACTCGGACAGCTCCGGGCGCACGCGCATCCCGCTGCCCCCGGCGTTCCTCCGTCAGGTGCCCTGCGATCGCCTCGACCAGGTCGTGGCGGGTCCAGCCCGCTGTCGGGGCGTGGTGGGTGACGCGGCCGTCCCGGAGGACGGTCACCGCGTCCGCGAGGCGCTCGGCTTCCGAGAGGAGGTGGGTGACGTACACGATGGCGAGCCCCTGGGTGCGCAGGTCCTCGACGCGTTCGGCCAGGGCGTGGCTCTCGGCGGTGGACAGGGCGGCGGTGGGCTCGTCGAGGACGAGGACGGAGGCGCTGCGGCTGAGGGCTTTGGCGATCTCGACCAACTGGCGCTGACCCATGGGGAGTTGGCCCACCCGGTCGCGCGGGGAGCAGGTGGCCGCGACCCGTTCGAGGAGCCCGGCGGCGACCTTCTCCTGGGCGCGCCGGTCGATGCGGCCGTACCGGGTCCACTCCTGGCCGAGGAAGATGTTCTCCGTCACGGTGAGCGTGTCGACGACGCTCAGTGTCTGGAAGATGATCGCCACCCCGGCGTCGATGGCCGCGCGCGGGGTGAGCCGGGCGTACGGGGTCCCGCCGACCTCGATGGTGCCCGCGTCGGGCGCGAAGGCACCGCCCAGGCATTTGATGAGCGTGGATTTGCCCGCCCCGTTGTGTCCGAGCAGGGCGTGGACCTGTCCCATCGGCACGGTCAGGTCCACGCCGTCCAGCGCGCGCACTCCGCCGAAGGACTTGCTCAGCCCCCGGACGCGCAGGTTCACCGGCGTCATGGCGGCCCCTCAGCCGTTCTGGGCGAGCAGGTCGTCGATCGTCGCGGTGTCGCCGTGGCCGACGAGGGTGACCGGCACCTGGACGCCGGGGTCCGCCTGCCCGGCGGCGACGGCGCGCGGCACGGCGACGACGGCGCCGGCGATGTCGTCCGGCGCGAGGGCGGCCGAGGCCCGGTAGAAGGTGCCCTGTTTCACGGCGAGCAGCGAGGGTACGGCGCCGTCCTGTCCGCCGACGAACGTCTTCGGGTCGTCGGCGGACAGGACGGCG
>NZ_LIRL01001075.1 GCF_001419795.1 Streptomyces niveiscabiei | reverse complement strand
CTCCGACACGGTCGCCGAGCGCGGAGGCCCGCTCGGCGACCGTGTCGGAGTGCAGCCGGGCCACGTCGACGACCTCGTCGAGCTGGAGGTGGACGGAGCGGAAGCGCGGCCCCACGACGTTCCAGTGGACCTGTTTGGCGACCAGCGAGAGGTCGATCAGGTCGACGAGGGCCCCTTGCAGGGCACTCCCGACGATCCGCAGATCGGCGTCGGACAGCGGGCTTTTCACGACGTACATCCGTAGACCTCCGGTACGGGGCTCAGGCTCTCTCACGATGCCCGCACCCTGGGTACCCGGCAAACGGAACCGCACACGGGCCCCGTCAGACACACGTGAACCCCGGCCGGGACCGCCCCGGCCGGGGTTCACGCGGACAGACAGCCGTCAGGCGGCGACCACGTCCACCGCCTCGGCGGGCGCCTTGATGGTCACCCGCTCCGGAGGCACACCGGCCACCGAGACGGAACCCAGCATCGGACGCACCGGGGCCGGTACGGGCTGGCTGGGGGTGGCCGCAGCGGACTGGGCCAGCTCGGCGAGGGCGAGTTCGTCGCTCACTTCCCGCATGAGTTCGGACATCCGTACGTCCAGCGCGTCGCAGATCGCGGCGAGCAGCTCGGAGGATGCCTCCTTCTGCCCCCGCTCCACCTCGGAGAGATAGCCGAGCGATACTCGGGCGGACGAGGAGACTTCGCGCAGAGTACGGCCCTGGCGCTGGCGCTGCCGACGCAGCACGTCACCCAGCAGGCGACGGAGCAGAATCATCGGTGGCTCCCTCCTCGGACCGCGTAGCCGCATCCTTCTCGCCCCACCGTACCGCCTAGCGCCGCGGCCGTGCGGGGAGCGATGTCGTGTTCACTCAGGGCTGCAAACATCAAAACCCCCCGTTCTGTTCCGTATCCTGTGCCCGCTCATTCCCGGTCTGTTCGCCCGCAAGCTCCTGAAGGAGCAGTGCGAGTACGCTCCGTACACTCTCTCTACGAATTTCCGCACGGCTGCCGTTCAACCGCAGGGCCTTCACTTTTCCGCCAGAGGCGGAACCGGAACCAGGGCCGAACGGCCCGTCCACCGCGACGAAGACGGTCCCCACGGGCTGGCCGTCCTGCGGGTCGGGGCCGGCGACGCCGGTCGTCGCGATGCCCCAGTCGGCGCCGAGCGCCTTGCGGACGCCGGCCGCCATCTGGGCCGCGACCTGCGCGTCCACCGCGCCGCGCGCGGCCAGCAGCTGCGCGTCGACGCCCAGCACCTCGCGCTTCAGCTCCGTCGCGTACGCCGTGACCGAACCCCGGAACGCCTTGGACGCGCCCGGGACCGCAGTGATCTCCGCCGCCACCAGGCCACCGGTCAGCGACTCGGCGACGGCCAGCACCTCACCCCTCACCGTCAGTAGTCGCACCACGTCAGTGGCCGTGGAACTCACGCTTCCGTCTCCTCCAGCGCGGCCTTGCGGGCGGCGATTCCCTCGCGCCGCAACACAATGGCCTGTCTTACGTAGTCCAGCCCCGTCACGACGGTCAGGACGACCGCCACAGCCATCACCCAGAACCTCAGGGTGGCCAGCCACCCCGTCAGCGCCAGGACGTACATGCCGGCGGCCACGCCCTGGGTGAGGGTCTTCATCTTCCCCCCGCGGCTCGCGGGGATCACTCCGTACCGGATGACCCAGAAACGAAGCAGCGTCACACCGAGTTCCCGGCCCAGGATCACGATCGTCACCCACCACGGCAGATCCCCGAGCGCCGACAGACAGATCAGCGCCGCCCCCATGATCGCCTTGTCGGCGATGGGGTCCGCGATCTTCCCGAAGTCGGTCACGAGGTCGTACGTCCGCGCGATGTGCCCGTCGAACACGTCGGTGATCATGGCCACGGCGAAGGCGGCCCAGGCGAGCGAGCGCCACGCCGGGTCGTACCCCCCGTCGGCCAGCATCAGCGCGACGAACCCGGGGACGAGGATCAGCCGCAGCATCGTCAGCAGATTGGCGATGTTCCACACACTCGCCTGGTTGACGGCGGCAGCGACGACCTTGGCCCCACGAGGCGCCCGCGCCCCCTCCGGGGAGTCGACACCTACGCCGCTCCCGGCCTCGACAACATCACGAGTGCCGCGCCCGCTCGCGTCACGGGAAGCCCGGTCGCCGCCGGAAACACCGCCGCTGCCAGAAGCACGGCCGCCGTCGGAGACACCGTCGTCAAGGCCACGGTCATCGCCGACCGCACGGCCGGAACCTCCCGCGCCCCGCCCCTCAGCCCCGGCCGAACCCGAGCCCCCGACGACCCGCGCAGCCTCCGAAGCCCCCTCGGCAGACCGGGACGGCTCAGCCGACGCGGACCC
>NZ_LIRL01001074.1 GCF_001419795.1 Streptomyces niveiscabiei | reverse complement strand
TCCAGCAACCGGTCCACGTCCCGCGCGTTCGTCGCCACCCCCATCGACGCCCGCACCGCCCCCTGCGCCTGGACGGCGAGCTGCCGCAGATACGCGTCGACGTCCGACGGAGTCCCCCGCGTCAGCGCCGCCCGCACCACCTCCGGCGTCATCCCGTTGGCCTCCTCCGCGACGCCGGGGTTGCAGAAGCAGCCGGTGCGCAGGCTGATCCGGGCCTCGGCGGCGGCGAGCTGGAGGACGCGTTCGTCGACGGGGGAGCCGTCGGGGCGCAGGAGGTTGAAGGTGACCGTGGGGCCACGGTCCCGCGCGGAGAGGGGGCCGAGGACGCGGACCGCCGGTTCCCCGCCGGGGTGGCGCAGGGCCGTCAGCCCGTCCAGGAGCCGGACGGTGAGCCGGGTGACGTGGTGGTGGACGGCGNNNNGCCCTCCGGGGCGGGCGCGGGCAGGTGCCAGTCGGTGTGGGAGGAGGAGGCGCGGACGGTACCGCCCGCGAACCAGGGCCGGTTCAGGCCCGCGAGGGCGTCGCGGCGGGCGATCAGACAGCCCACGCCGGTCGGGAAACCGGTGATCTTGTACCAGGACAGCGCGACGAAGTCGGCGGGGACGGCCGTCAGGTCGAGCGGCCCCGTCGGCAGGTACGCGGCGGCGTCGAGGACCACCCGCCACCCCCGGCGCCGCGCCTCGCCGGCCCACTCCAGCGGATGCCGTACGCCCGTCGCGTTCGACTGCGCCGGGAACGCGAACAGCCCCCGCCCGCCCGCGTCCAGACACGCCGTCACCGCCTCGGTCTCCGTACGCAGCCCGGGCCCCAGCGGCACGACCCGTACCGGCGCGCCCGCGCGGGCGGCGTACCGGCGCATTCCCAGCACCGAGTTGTGGTCGTCCCCGAGGAACGCGAGCGGCGCGTCGGGCCCGAACGGGTACGCCTCGGCGACCAGCCGCAGGGCCGCCGTCGCGTTCGGCGTGAAGACGGCCGTGTACTCCTCCGGTGACGCCCGGCAGAACGACAGCGCCGCCCGGCGGGCCTCCTCCACCAGCCGGGTCGAGGCGAGCGAGGCGGGGCTCGCCGTGTGCGGATTGCCGTACACGCCCGAGGCGAGCCGGGCCGCGCTGCCCCGGACCAGGGAGAGCGGGGCGAGGGCCGCGCCCGTGTAGTCCAGGTAGGCGTGGCCCGACGCGTCCAGGCTCGGGAACTCCGCCTCGCGCAGGGCGTCGACGTGGCACGCGCGGTCCGCAAGGGATGTGGTCGGCATCTCGGAACCTCCTCACCCGTTCCCGGAATCCGTCCGGAAACGAGCCGATAAAAGCCGCGGGAAATCATCCGACGTGACGCAAGAACGCATGGTCCGCATTTCGCCCCTTCCGGGTGAAACATGGGCCGGGGAACACTCCGTCCAGCGGAAACGTGACCTCGACGGCCTCCTGCTCATGGCAACCTGCGACGCGGGAACGATATGGACCATTATGGGCCGCGTTCCCGCGATACGGACAAAAACCACCCTCTCCGCAATGCGAACCGGGACATCGCCATGCCGATCGATCTGCGCGCGGAACTCGAACCCCGCGTCGCCCGCCGCCTCGACGACCACCTGACGGCCGCCCGGGACTGGATGCCGCACGACCTCGTGCCCTGGTCCCTCGCCTGGGACTTCGACACCTCCCCCTGGCACCCCGGACAGTCCCGGCTGCCCGGACCAGCCCGCGCCGCCCTCACCGACCTCCTCGCCGCGGAGGAGGACCTCCCCCGCCGGCACGCCGCCCTCGCCGCCGCCTACGGCCCACGCGGCGCCTGGGCGCGCTGGCTGCACCGCTGGACCGCCGAACAGCAGCGCCACGCCACCGCCCTGCGCGACTACCTCCTCGCCACCCGCGCCGCCGACCCGGCCGAACTGGAGCGGGCGCGGCTGCGGACGCTGTGCGCGGTGCGCGGGGAGCCGGTCCGCGACCTCGCCCGCACCCTCGCCCGGGCCGCCGTCCAGGAGGAGGCCGCCGCCGTCCGCTACCGGACCGTCACCGGCGTACCCGACTGCTGCGGCGCCCTGCTCGCGAGGATCGCCGAGGACAAGGAACTCCACGCGCGCTTCCACCGTTCTCTTCTCGACGACGCCCTCGTGATCGCCCCCTCCCGCACGGTCGCCGCGATCTGCGCCGAACTGCTCGCGCCCGAACTGTCCGACGGGTACGGCCTCGCCGTGCACCTCGACCGGGTCGTCCGCCCGCTCCTCGACCACTGGCGCCTGCCCGAGACCCCGGGGCTGGATGCCGACGCGCTACGGCACCTCGACGCCGTCGACGCCCTGCTCACCACACCCGCCGGCTCGCCCCTCGCGGTCGGCGGCCCGCAGTGACCGTGACCGTCCGCGCCGGGTACGCGGACGACTACGACGCCGTCCGCGCGCTGCATGTCCGCTGCTCCGTCGCCACCCGCGCGCGGCGCTACCACACCGGGACGCCGCAGCTCACGCGCGACGCGTGGCAGCGGATGAGCGAGCCCCTCGCCGGGTGCACGCTCCTCGCGACGCCCTTCGGGCTGCCCGACCGGGTCGTCGCCGTGGGGCACCTCCTCTACGAACGCCACCCGGACGTCGCCGAGCTGGCCGTCCTCGTCGAGGACACCTGGCAGTCCCACGGGCTCGGCGGCGTCCTCTCCCGGCGCCTCTACGGACTCGCCCATTTCATGCGCGTCCGCACGATCGTCGCCTACGTCGCCACCGACAACATCCGCGCCCGCCGCATGGTCCAGGGCCTCGCCCGCACCGCCGGCGGCCACGGCCCCGACGTCCGTCTCCTCTCCGACTCCGACGTCCTCGAAGCGGTCCTCTCCTGACCGACACGGAAGGTCTTCGATGCGCTGGTCCCACCCTGTACGTCTGCTGACGGCCTGGTACGCGCGCGTGTTCCTGCGCTCGCTGCGGCATCTGGATCCGCGGACGGTCCACCGGGTCAACGGGGTGTATGTGCCGGGGGGTCGGGCGGCGGGTGACGTCGCCGGGGACGAGATCCGGCTCGTCGTCCTCGGCGACTCCACCGCGCTCGGCATCGGGGTGGGCAGGGCGCGGGAGGCGCCGGGGGCCGTGCTCGGGCAGTGGCTCGCCGAGGAGACGGGGCGGGCCGTACGGGTGTGGGTGTACGGGCGGTTCGGGGCCACGACGCCGTCGCTCGCGGGGAAGGTCGAGCAGGCGGTGAGCGTGCGGCCGGATCTCGTGGTCCTGCTCACGGGCGCCAACGACAGTCTGCTGCCGGTGCCGCTCGGGCGGGCCGCACGGGCGCTCGGGCGGCATGTGCGGCGGCTCGTGGGGGAGGGGGCGGCCGTGGTGGCCGCGGTGAGCCCCGACGCCGGGTGCGGGGGCGCGATCCCCGGGTTCCTCGGCCGGCTGCTGTCCCTGCGGTGCCGGAGACTGGGCCGGCTCCAGGCGCGCCACGCGCTGAGGGCGGGCGCGCGGATCGTCTCGTTCCGCGACGACGGCTTCCGTACGCACCGGGCCCGGCTGATCGCCGGTGACGGCTTCCACCCCTCGGCGGCGGGCTACGAACTCCACGCGGGCCGCCTGATGCACGCGATGCTCGCGTCCCTCGCGAACCCCCGGCTCCCCGCGGTCCACGCGGCCCTGTGCCTGCGCCGGACCGGCTCCCTGCGCCCGACGTCCCGCCGGGTCGCCCGCACCCCCGACTCCCACGCCGCACCCACCGCTTCGAGCGGCGAGTACGAGGTACAGGTGCTCCCGCCGAAGCGCCGACGCGGGTCCGTGCCGGGGCAGGCGGAGGGGAGGACGCGGGCGCGCACGGGGGCGTGAGGGCGGCGCCGGGCGTGGGGGCCTGCGGGCGCTGCCGGGTACGGGGTCTGCGTGCGCTGCCGGGCGCTGCCGGGCGTCGGGGTCTGCGGGCGCTGCCGGGTGCTGGGAGACGCGGTGTTCACCT
>NZ_LIRL01001073.1 GCF_001419795.1 Streptomyces niveiscabiei | reverse complement strand
GGCGGCGGAGGGCGGGGAAGTGCGGGGGCTGTGCGGCGTTTCCAGCACCGTTTTCTGTGCTGTTTCCCTGGGTTGTCCCGTGCATGCGCTTACTGTGCGTCCATACGACGAACACATCACGTCACCCGGTGGCTCGTACGGCGGGGTTCACACCGATGGCCCCGGGTGCGACGCTGTGATCATGAGCCGCTCCGAAGGTCTTCTCGCCCGACTTAGCGACGGCCTCCCGGCCGAAGCGCTCCTCACCGACCCCGACGTCACCGCCTCCTACGCCAACGACATGGCCAGCTTCTGCCCGGCGGGCACCCCCGCGGTCGTCGTCCTGCCCCGGACCGTCGAACAGGTCCAGCACGTCATGCGGGTCGCCACCGAGCTGGGGGTACCCGTAGTACCCCAGGGGGCCAGAACCGGACTCTCCGGCGGGGCCAACGCCTCCGAGGGGTGCGTGGTCCTCTCCCTCGTGAAGATGGACCGCATCCTGGAGATCAACCCGGTCGACCGGATCGCGGTGGTCGAACCCGGTGTCATCAACGCGACACTCTCCCGCGCGGTCAACGAGCACGGCCTGTACTACCCCCCGGACCCCTCCAGCTGGGAGATGTGCACGATCGGCGGCAACATCGGCACGGCCTCCGGCGGGCTGTGCTGCGTGAAGTACGGGGTGACGGCGGAGTACGTCATCGGCCTCCACGTGGTCCTCGCGGACGGGCGGCTGCTGTCCACCGGGCGGCGTACCGCCAAGGGGGTAGCCGGGTACGACCTGACGCGGCTGTTCGTCGGGTCGGAGGGGTCGCTCGGGATCGTCGTCGGGGCGACCCTCGCGCTGAAGCCGCAGCCACCTCAGCAACTCGTCCTGGCCGCCGAGTTCTCCTCCGCGCGCGCCGCCTGCGACGCCGTCTGCGCGATCATGGCGGGCGGCCACCTGCCGTCCCTCCTCGAACTCATGGACCGGACGACCGTCAAGGCGGTCAACGACCTCGCGCACATGGGGCTGCCGGAGACCACCGAGGCGCTGCTGATGTGCGCCTTCGACACCGCCGACCCGGCCGCCGACCTCGCCGCCGTGGGCGCGCTCTGCGAGGCCGCCGGCGCCACGCAGGTCGTCCCCGCCGAGGACGCCGCCGAGTCCGAACTCCTTCTCCAGGCACGCCGGTTGGCCCTCAACGCGCTGGAGGCGGTCAAGGGCACCACGATGATCGACGACGTCTGCGTGCCCCGCTCCCGCCTCGCCGACCTGCTCGAAGGCGTCGAGCGGATCGCCGAGGAGCACAAGCTCACCATCGGCGTCTGCGCCCACGCAGGCGACGGCAACACCCACCCCACCGTCTGCTTCGACGCCACCGACCCCGACGAGTCCCGCCGGGCCCGCGAGTCCTTCGACGCGATCATGGCCCTCGGCCTCGAACTCGGCGGGACCATCACGGGAGAACACGGCGTCGGCGTCCTCAAGAAGGAGTGGCTGGCCCGCGAGCTGGGCCCCGTGGGACTGGAGATGCAGCGGAAGATCAAGGAGGTCTTCGACCCCCAGGGGCTCCTGAATCCGGGGAAGCTGTTCTGAGGGCGCCCTCCTGAGTTCCGTACGGGAAACCCCGTCCCCCTTCAGAGGGAGGCGAGGGAGTACGGCGTAGGTCGTAGTACTCCTCACTCGCCGTCCTTCGACTCGTCCGACGGCCACGGGTCGCGCAGCCACAGGTCGTCGGCCGGGGTGACGGCGAGCAGCTCGGCGAGGCCGTCGTCGAGGCCGAGCCGCTCGCCCTCAGAGCCCGGGGGCACCACCCGGAGGGTGCGCTCCAGCCAGGCGGAGACCTGCGCGGCGGGTGCTTCGAGGAGGGCGTCGCCGTCGGGGGAGCTGAGGGCCATCAGGACGACGCTGCGCCCGTCGACCTTCGTCGGCCAGACGCGGACGTCGCCGTGGCCGCAGGGCCGGAAGACGCCCTCGACGAGGAGTTCGCGGGCGAACGTCCAGTTGACCGGCACGCTGGAGTTGATGTGGAAGGTGACGTGGATCGCGAAGGGGTCGTCCGAGCGGTAGCTCAGCCGCGCCGGCACCGGGATGCTGCGCTCCGGCGACAGGATCAGCTTGAGTTCCAGCTCCCGCTCGACCACGGTGGGGTGCATGTCCGTACTCCTCTCTGGGCGGCCCGGAGTGGGCCCGCGCGAGGAGAGAGCGGCTCGGTGGCCGAGCATTACGCGGGTTCGGAGAAAAATTTTCGGAGCGGGTGAAAGAGGTGTGCGAGCCGGTCCGCAACGGGACCGGTACGGACGGACTGGTACTGGCCCGCGCGCGGGTCTGATAGATGTGCTTGCCCCCACCTCACCTCCGAGCAGATAGCGGGACGACGGACATGAGCGCCCCAACCCCGGCCCCCGGCGACGACAGGCCCCGCGAGGGCTACTACCCGGACCCGTCCATCCCCGGGTACGTCCGGTACTGGAACGGTGCCGCCTGGGTACCGGGCACCAGCCGGCCGGCCCCGTCGGACGGCCGCCCGCTCACGCCCCCGGCGGGCTCCGGCGGCCCGGTGCCCGCCGTCGAGGAGACCGGGCCCCACTTCTTCGACGAGGACCCCGAGCCCGCGTCCGCGTGGGCCGCCGACGCCGCCCGCCAGTCCGGCTTCGGCGGCGACCAGGACCGCCGCGTCTCCTGGGGCTCCCCGCAGCCCGCCGACCCCCGCGTGCCCCAGGACCCCAGGGTCCCCGGGCAGTCCTCAGGTACTAGTACGTCCGCCGAGCCACCCGCCGGTCATGAGTCCGGTTCCGCCGGCGACCAC
>NZ_LIRL01001072.1 GCF_001419795.1 Streptomyces niveiscabiei | reverse complement strand
GCTCCGCAGGATGCCCGCGATCGGCGTAGCGGGACGAATCGAACCCGTATCCCGCCTCCGAACCGGAACTCCCCGCACCGCCGTTCACCGACCGTTCGTCGAACCGTTCGTCGACGCGATCGACCGTCCGTCGCAGATGTTTGTACGCGCCCTGTCGCTGAGTGACGGGGCCGGTGTGCCATAACCGCCATGACCGCCACACTCACGCAGCCGAAGACGACCGCTGAGCATGAACTCGCCGCGCTCCAGCGGGAACACGGGCGGCCACTCTTCGCGCTGCTGCTGCGGCTGAGCGACGGCGACCGGCAGCGCGCGGAGGACCTCGTCCAGGAGACGCTGGTGCGGGCGTGGCAGCACCCCGAGGCGCTACGCGCGGACGACTTCGACTCGGTGCGGCCCTGGCTGATGACGGTCGGGCGGCGGCTCGCGATCGACGCGCGCCGGGCGCGGCAGGCCCGCCCGGCGGAGGTCGGGGACGCGGTGCTGGAACACGCACCCGTGTGCGCCGACCACGCCGAGCGCGCGGCGGCGGCGCTCGACGTCCGCGAGGCTGTGAAGACTCTCACTCCCGAGCACCGGGAAGTCCTGGTGCTGGTGTATTTCCAGGGGGCGAGTGTGGCGGAGGCCGCCGAGATACTCGGCATCCCGCCCGGTACGGTGAAGTCGCGCGCGTACTACGCGCTGCGCGCCCTGCGCCGGGTCCTTCCGGGTTACGCGGCCGACCTGCGCTGAAACCCATCGCAGAGTCAAACCTCCGTAAAGCGCCTTGCCTCAGACCCCGGTTGAGTAATCGGCTGTTCCCATCCGTGTTCCGGACTGGGGGCCCGGCGACGGGCGACGGCACACCGGAGGGAAGGCTGCGAGAGATGCTGCACAGAGATCATCCGGGCCAGGACGGGCCCGACGACGGCTCCGGCGACGGTGAACTGACCGTCCCCATGGCCTGGTTGTACGCCGAGTACATCGCCGACGAACTCCTGCGCACCGGCGACCTGATGCCGCCGACGTCGTTCGAGTTCCGCGCCGGGCGCGACGCGCTGGCGCTCACCATCTTCCTGTCGGACACCGACGGGGAACTCCCCGGCATCCGGGTCGTGACCCAGCTGGAGACGTGGCTCTCGCTGACCGCGTACGACCAGCCCTGGCAGGACTGGGTGGGTGAGCGGATGGCCGGGCTCGCCGCGCGTGTCGCGCGGTCGGGGCTGGACTCGCCGGACCTGCGGCTCGCCGAGGACGCGTGGCGGTGGCTGGAGGAGACGGAACTCCTCGCGCCCGACCTCAACGCGGTGCCGGGCGGCGGCGCGGCGATCGGCATCGGGGAGGACGAGGGACCGAAGGTGTGGACGCCCGCCTGGCAACTCGGGCTGCCGCTCGGACACTTGGCGATCCACCTGTTCTGAGCCGACCGGACCCCTCGCCAAAAAAATCTTCCGATCCGACCAATCCGCCCGCGCGACGGCTCCGAACATCTGGGTCACGATTCTGTACACGGCTTGAGTGATTCCCGGGCCGGGTGCGTACCGGTGGGAGCAAGGAGTAACCCCAACCGCACCCAACGGCACGAGGATTCGGCGATGAGGTCCCTGGAACAGCATGTGGACGTCGGCGCGTACGCGCTCGGTGTCCTGGACGAAGCGGAAGCCTTCCGCTTCGAGGACCACCTCATGGAGTGTCCTCGGTGCGCGGCTCAGGTCACGGAATTCGGCCCGGCGACACGGCAGTTGATGCTGTACCGGCGCGCGACCCCGCGCTCGGTGCACCCCTTCGCCGGTCCCGGGCCCCGGCTCCTGGACAAGCTCCTCGACCAGGTCGCCGCCCGGCGCCGGGCGCTGCGCCGCCGGTTCCTGTACGGGCTGGCCGCGTCCGTCGTCGTCGCGCTGACCGGGCCCGCGCTGATGATGACCGTCGGCGGCAGGGGCAGTCAGGAGGCCGTGGCGAGCAGCGAGGTGCGGATCGCCGCGACCGACCAGAGGTCCGGGGTGTGGGCGCAGGTGACGGCCGCCGACAAGACGTGGGGCGCGGACATCGAGCTCCAGGTCAAGGACGGGGCGGGGCCGCGCAACTGCCGGCTCGTCATCGTCGGGCGGGACGGCAGCGAGGAGACGGCGACGGGGTGGATGGTGCCGGACCACGACGCGCGGCCCAACACGATGCACGGGGGGACGGCGATGCACACGCGGGACGTCGCGTTCTACGACGTGCGCAGCGCCGACAACACGACGCTGCTGCGGATCCCGGCGGGGAAGTGAACGGCAGGGCGGTGAACGGCGCGGCGGTCAACGGCGGTGCGGTGAGCGGCGGTTACTTCAGGAGCCGGGACATCCTGCGGTCCGCGAGGGGCTTGCCGCCCGTCTGGCAGGTCGGGCAGTACTGGAGCGAGGAGTCGCTGAAGGAGACCTCGCGGATCGTGTCCCCGCACACCGGGCACGGCTCGCCGGTCCTGCCGTGCACGCGCAGGCCGCTCTTCTTCTCCGCCTTGAGCCGGCCCGCGGCCACGCCGTGGGAGCGCTCCACGGCGTCCCGCAGGGTGGTGCGCAGCGCCTCGTACAGCGCGTGCGTCTCCTCCGGTGTGAGCGAGGCCGCCCGTTTGAACGGGGACATGCGGGCCGCGTGCAGGATCTCGTCGCTGTAGGCGTTCCCGACGCCCGCGATGAGGCTCTGGTCGCGCAGCGCGCCCTTCAGCTGCCGCCGCTCCCCCGCGAGCAGCTCCGCGAGACGCGCCTCGTCGAAGTCGTCGGCGAGCGGATCGGGGCCGAGCCTCGCGACGCCGGGTACGTCCTGGGGGTCCCCTACGACGTACACCGCGAGTTTCTTCTGCGTACCGGCCTCGGTGAGGTCGAACCCGGCGCCCGTCTCCAGGGCGACCCGCAGGGCGAGGGGGCCTTTTCCGGGGCGGGGCATGCCGTCGGGGAGGCAGTCCTTCCAGTGCAGCCAGCCGGCGCGGGCGAGGTNNCGCCGCCCGTCTCGACGGCCAGGAACTTCCCGTACCGCCGCACGGCGACGGCCTCGTGGCCCTCGACGGCGGTCACGGGCGGGTCGTACGTCTTCAGGACGCTGATCGCGACGGGCAGCACCCGGACGATCTCGTGACCGACCAGGTGCTCGGCGAGGAAGTCCTTGAGGGCCTCGACCTCGGGCAGCTCGGGCATGGGTCCAGGGTCTCAGGAGGGGTCGGGCAGGGCGAATTCGCACCAGACGCACTTGCCGCCGCCCCGCGCCTCCACCCCCCACCCGTCCGCGAGCAGGTCCACCAGCAGC
>NZ_LIRL01001071.1 GCF_001419795.1 Streptomyces niveiscabiei | reverse complement strand
CGGCCACCCTGTGCTCACCGCTCTTACCCACCGGTCACCTCCGCGCGCCCCGCCCCGGACCCGGCGCTGTCGTATCCCCGTGCCAAGCTTGGCCCATGCAGCTCTCCACCACCCCGTACGAAGAACGCCTGACCGCCCCCCGCTCGTGGTGGTTCCTGTCGTTCCTCGTGGGTGTCTCGATGGCCCTGATCCTGCTGCCGTTCGGCACGCTGCCGCTGCTCGGGGGCCTGGTCGGGGGTACGGCGGCGGCGGCCGTCGTGGCCAGTGCGTACGGTTCGCCGCGGATCCGCGTGGTGGGCGGTTTCCTGATCGCGGGGGACGCGAAGATCCCGGTCACCGCGCTCGGCGAGGCGGAGGTCCTGGACCCGGAGGAGGCGCGCGCCTGGCGGACGTACAAGGCGGACACGCGCGCGTACCTGCTGCTGCGGGCGTACATCCCGGGCGCGCTGCGCGTCCTCGTGACGGACCCCGAGGACCCGACGCCGTACCTGTACCTGTCGACCCGGGAGCCGGAGCGCCTGGCGCAGGCCCTCAAGGAGGCCCGGGAGGCCACCGTCTAGGGCGTCAGCGCCCGAGTTCGCCGCGCTCCGCGCGTCCGGCCCGTTCGTCGATCACGAGCGGGTCGTCCGGCTTCTCCAGGGGCGGGAGCGCGGGGAGGTCGTCCCACGGGATCTGGTGCTGTCTGAGGTCCGCGCGGAGTTTCGCGGCGAGTTTCCTGGTGTCCCTGCGGTTCATGACGGCCCCGACGGCGGCGCCGACCATGAAGGGGACCAGGTTCGGCAGGTTGCGGACCATGCGCTTCATGATCTGCTGGCGCAGTTCGCGCTTCATCTGGCTGCCGAGCGCGGAGTTCACGGAGGACGGCTTGAGGACCTCGATGCCGCGTTCGCCGGACCAGGAGCGCAGGTAGGCGGTGCTGCGGTCCTTGAGGCCGCCGGGCGGGCGCAGGCCGTACACCTCGTGCAGTTCGGCGATGAGTTTCAGCTCGATCGCGGCGACGCCGGTGATCTCCGCCGCGAGTTCCGCGGGCATCGCCGGCGGGACGGGGAGCATGGCCGCGGCGCCGACGCCCGCGCCGACGGTCGCGGACGCGTTCGCGGCGCCCGCCACGAGCTTGTCCGCGAGCTCCTCGGGCCCGAGGCCGGGGAACTGGCCGCGGAGCGTCCTGAGGTCGCGTACGGGGATTCTGGGGGCGTTCTCGATGACCCGGTCCGCGAGGTACGCCAGGCCCGCCTTGGCCCGGCCGCGGCCCTTGTGGACGCTGTCCCGGGCCAGGTCGCGGGCCCTGTCCCTGATCACCGCGGCCGACCGCCTGGCGACGGCCGCGGTGCTGTTGTCCGGCGCCGAGAGGTCGGTTCCTCCTGCCGCCGGTTCGAGCGAGGCCGATCCTGTGTCGGATGAACCTCGCTCGTCGTCACGCACGCCGAGAGGGTCGTACGACCCTTGGTCCGCTTTCCTCAGGGGGAAGCGGCGCTTCCGAGGAGGGGTCGAGCCAGTCACGGCCGACCCGCCCTCAGTCGCAGTCGCGGCAGATCGGCTGACCGTTCTTCTCGCGGGCCAGCTGGCTGCGGTGGTGCACCAGGAAGCAGCTCATGCAGGTGAACTCGTCCTGCTGCTTGGGCAGCACCCGGACGGCCAACTCCTCGTTGGAGAGGTCGGCGCCGGGCAGTTCCAGGCCCTCGGCGGCCTCGAACTCGTCGACGTCTACAGCGGATGCCGACTTGTCGTTCCGCCGGGCCTTCAGCTCTTCCAGGCTGTCGGAATCGACGTCGTCGTCGGTCTTGCGTGGGGTGTCGTAATCGGTTGCCATGGTCGCTCTCCCCCTCTGGGTGAATGCGGTGTCTTCAGCGCACGTAACGCGTGAGAGGCCGGACTTGTGCCCGCCTTGAGCGGGAGATTTTGCCTCACATCAAGGTCTGTTACTCAATCGACACCCAACCGGCCCCCTCACGGGTGATCGGGTTGGATGGCGATCGGGACCGTACACGGTCCGAATGTCGCACTTCAAAGGCGTCCCACCGTGTACTTCCCGTCATCAGGACCCCCGAAAACCCGGATTTTCCGGGCCTTACGGCAGCCTTCATGATCACAGTGAGTAGATGGCCGGAAATTCGCCCTTGTGATCGATCACACACATGAGCACGGGGGAGAAGCCCCGAAAATTCCGCGCAAAGCGAACGCCCCCGCGTGTGTCGGCCCCATGATCTCAGAGAGGCAGGGTGACACGCATCACCAGTCCCCCTCCCTCCCTCGGCTGGGCCGTGATGTGCCCGCCGTGCGCCCGCGCCACCGACCTCACGATCGACAGCCCGAGCCCCACCCCCTTGTCGCTGCCCGTGCGCTCCGTACGCAGCCGCCGGAACGGCTCGAAAAGGTTGTCGATCTCGTACGCCGGGACCACGGGACCGGTGTTCGACACCACCAGCAGCGCCTGCCCGTGCTGCACCTCGGTGGTGACCTCCACCCAGCCGTCCTCGGGCACGTTGTAGCGCACCGCGTTCTGCACCAGGTTCAGCGCGATCCGCTCCAGCAGTACGCCGTTGCCCTGGACGACGGCCTTCTGCCGCTCGCCCCGGATCGCGACGCCCTTGGCCTCGGCCTCGCCGTGCACCTGGTCGATCGCCTGCCCGGCCACCTCCGCGAGGTCCACCGGCTTGCGCTCGACGATCTGGTTGTCGCTGCGCGCGAGCAGGAGCAGGCCCTCCACGAGCTGCTCGCTGCGCTCGTTGGTCGCCAGCAGCGTCTTGCCGAGCTGCTGGAGCTCCACCGGCGCGTTCGGGTCGGAGAGGTGCACCTCCAGGAGCGTCCGGTTGATCGCGAGCGGCGTGCGCAGCTCGTGCGACGCGTTCCCGACGAACCGCTGCTGCGCCGTGAACGCCCGTTGCAGGCGCGCCAGCATGTCGTCCAGCGTGTCCGCCAGCTCCTTCAGCTCGTCGTCCGGGCCGTCCAGCTCGATACGGCGGGACAGGTCCGAACCGGCGACCGCGCGCGCGGTGCGCGTGATGCGGCCGAGCGGCGTGAGCACCCGGCCCGCCATCGCGTACCCGAAGGCGAACGCGATCACCGCGAGCCCCAGGAGGGCCAGCAGGGAGCGGCTGAGGAGGTTGTCCAGGGAGTCCTGGCGGCGCTGGTCGACGCAGGCGTTGATCGCCGCGTTGAACGTCGACAGGTACACCTCGCCGTCCGCGTTGGTCGCGGCGTTGACGGCCGGGCAGGACGAACTCGTCACCTTCACCGCGTTGCCGGTGACGATCTTGAACGGCAGTTCGTTGCCCGTGTTGATCGCCTGCGCGGCCAGCAGGTAGATGATCGACAGCAGCAGGATGCCGGCGATCAGGAACATGCCGCCGTACAGCAGCGTGAGCCTTATCCGGATCGTCGGACGCAGCCACGGGAACGGCATCTCGGGACGGCGGGGGTCCCAGGTGGGTTTCGGGGGCGCCTTCGGGGGCGCGGGTGTCGCGGCCACGGTGGATCAGATCCGGTAGCCGGAACCGGGCACGGTGACGATGACGGGCGGCTCACCGAGCTTGCGGCGCAGCGTCATCACCGTGACGCGTACGACGTTGGTGAACGGGTCCGTGTTCTCGTCCCAGGCCTTCTCCAGCAGTTGCTCCGCCGAGACCACGGCGCCCTCGGAGCGCATCAGCACCTCCAGCACCGCGAACTCCTTCGGCGCCAGCTGCACCTCGCGGCCGTCCCGGAACACCTCCCGGCGGTTCGGGTCGAGCTTGATGCCCGCGCGCTCCAGGACCGGCGGCAGGGGCACGCTCGTACGCCGTCCCAGCGCGCGTACGCGCGCGATGAGCTCGCTGAACGCGAAGGGCTTCGGCAGGTAGTCGTCGGCGCCGATCTCCAGGCCCTCGACGCGGTCGCTGACGTCGCCGGACGCCGTGAGCATCAGCACGCGCGTGGGCATGCCGAGTTCGACGATCTTGCGGCAGACGTCGTCGCCGTGGACGAGCGGGAGGTCACGGTCGAGGACGACCACGTCGTAGTCGTTGACGCCGATGCGCTCCAGGGCCGCCGCGCCGTCGTACACGACGTCGACGGCCATGGCCTCCCGGCGCAGTCCGGTGGCCACCGCATCGGCGAGCAGTTGCTCGTCCTCGACGACGAGTACGCGCACGTCGCTTGTCCTTCCTGTGTCCACCCGCGTAGCGCTCCGGTGTCGCCGTGGAGCGCGCGGGCAGGGGTCTGCATGGTGTGTGGACCCCATCCTGCCCTTTTCGGCCATAAGTCGGCTGTAAGGCGGGAGCCGGCGGCAGGGGGAGGTCCGGTGAGCGCCGGATGAAATGAAGGTGTGAAGCCCGGGAATGCCAGATTTTCTCGCCGGGTTGAGGTTTCCGTGGAAGGGAGCGGGGGGAGGAAGCGTTACACCCCGCGATCACACTCTGCTTGTGCCGCACCCCCGTGCGGTACGGCCGCTTTCGTTTCGTCTCGCAGAGCGGACGTGGGTGCTCGGCACCGTCGCCGCCCAGCGCGTCCGGTGTGCTGGGCATCTGCCGCAGACGTGATCGCCCCTTCCGACTGGCACACCCCCGTGCCATCGACCCACGACCCAGGACGAGGGGGCGCAGCATGGACGCATTCACCGCAGGACTCCTCCAGCGCATAAGGGCGACCGAAACGGACCTGAGCCGGGCTCTCGACGAGGGGGACGACTTCCTCGTGGAGGTGGAACAGGCGGAACTCGACGATCTGCGGCGGCTGGCCGCGGAGCACGGCGTCGAGGTCGGTGCCTGAGCGGTACCGAGGGCTGATGTCGTCGGCCTGACGTGAAGAACCCCCGGTGAATCCAGCGCCGGGGGTTCTTCGCGTTCTCGCGGGGTGTTCCGGGGGTGTTCCCGGCGGTCCCGCCGGGTTCTAGCCCTGCCAGGCTCCCAGGTCCTCCAGGAGCGCCTGGAGGGGCTCGAAGACCCCGGGCGGGGCCGCGATCGTCAGAGCCGTCGAGAGGGGGTCTCCCGGGCGGCCTCCGGTCAGTGCGCCGGCCTCCCGGGCGATGAGGTCGCCCGCCGCGTAGTCCCAGGGGTTCAGGCCGCGTTCGTAGTAGCCGTCGAGGCGGCCCGCGGCGACGTCGCAGAGGTCGATGGCGGCCGAGCCGCCCCGGCGGATGTCGCGGACCTGCGGGATGAGCGCGGCGGCCACCGCGGCCTGGGAGGTGCGGCGTTCGGTGGTGTAGCCGAAGCCGGTGGAGATCAGGGCCCGTTCCAGGGGCGGCGCCTCGCGGGCCGTCAGGGGGCGCGGGCCCTGCGGGTCGCCGGTGACCCAGGCGCCCTTGCCGCGTACGGCCTGGTAGGTCTCGCCGCGCAGGGGTGCGTGGACGACGCCCACGACCGTCTCGCCGTTGTGCTGGGCGGCGATGGAGACGGCCCAACTGGGCAGGCCGTAGAGGTAGTTGACCGTGCCGTCGAGGGGGTCGATGATCCAGCGGACGCCCGAGGTGCCCTCCTCGGAGGCGCCCTCCTCGCCGAGGAAGCCGTCGTCGGGGCGGTGCCCGCCTATCAGGCCGGTGATGAGCTTCTCGGCCGCGATGTCCATCTCGGTGACGACGTCGATGGGGCTCGACTTGGTGTGCGCGACCGCGAGGTCGGTGGGCCGGCCGTCGCGCAGGAGGGTGCCCGCCTGGTCGGCCGCCTCCTGGGCGAGGCGGAGGAGTTCGTCGTACAGCGTCTCGTCGGGCATGGGGCTCCTCACGCGTAGGGGCTGTCGGCGCCCGCGGCGGCGGGCTTGGGGGCGCCGACAGCCCCTACGC
>NZ_LIRL01001070.1 GCF_001419795.1 Streptomyces niveiscabiei | reverse complement strand
GTGTAGCCGTCCCGCATGGGGGTGCGGCGGGAGCGCTGTCCTTCGGCGGGGGCCGTGCGCGCGGGCGTTCAGTGCTCGTTCGGGGAGCGCTCGCGTACCGCCGCCTCGATCCGCAGGCCCGAGCCGAGGACGGTGAGGGAGATGACCAGGGGGGACACCCACTCGTGGCCCCCCGTGGTCAGGCTGTCGAGGGTGAGGACCAGGGCCGCGACGACGAGGGCCATCGTGCCGGTGGCCCTCGTCGCGTCGGCGCCGGGGCGCGTCATGGGGTGCCGGGTCCGTTCAACTGCCGGCGGGGTTGTTGTAGTAGATGTCCGTCGACTTCTGCATCGTGTCCCCGCCGGATCCGGTGTAGGACAGGCTCATGCCCAGGACGGTGATGGAGACGCCCCAGCCGCCGTTGCCGTCCTGGTTGTGCTCGTAGTGATAGGAGGCCGAGAACTTCTGGGAGTCGTCGCAGCCGTACCCGATGCGCTTGAAGTGCAGCAGGTGCGAGCCGTGGTCGGCCTTCATCGCGAAGCCCTGGGTGGCGTCGTCGATGTTCCACACGTTCTCGGTCTTCGTGGCGGTGTGGCGCCACATCTGGTCGTAGGGGTTGTTCTGCCAGTCCGCGGCGAGGAGGTTGCTGCCGTCGTTCTGCCAGCACGTGAAGTCGACGTCGTCCACCGCGAGGCCCGAGGCGTCGTCGGGGTCGGAGCCGTTGACGTAGTCGTCGCGGAAGTTCCACTGCCCTGAGGCCGTCCACCATTCCCCGTACTGGTCCTGGGTGTGGTACCAGGAGCCGGAGACCTGGAAGGCGTCCGTGGGGATGTCCTTGGTGGACGCGGCCCGGTCGTACGCCTCCTGGACCTGCGCGGCGGTGGCGCCGTGCAAGCCGACGGCGGGGACGTCGAAGCGGAGGCTGTCGCCGCCGGCGTCCGTGACGGCCCGTTCCAGGGCCAGGTAGTCGCCGGGGTGCTCGCGCCAGGACTCGGCGTACGCGGCGGCGGCCCTTTCCTTCGCCGTCCGCGGCGCGGCGTCGGCCTGACCGGTCAGGGTCACGGGGATCAGCGCGGTGGCGGCGAGCAGTGCGAGGGCGGTGCTGGTCTTGCGGCTCAAGGCGGCACTCCTCCTCCCCCGGTCTCCCGGGGCGTGTCCTGAGGCACGCCTGTGTCGGCGTGCCGACTGCCGAGGAGTGTTGTGGGTGCGGTCGGGGAGAGCCAGGAGGAAGTGCCTTTCCGCACACAAAGGTTTCACTGTGCACGCTGCTGTCCCAAACGGACGATCGGCTTCTGTCAGAGCGAGGCGCCGCCGCACTGGATCAGTTGCTGGCCGGTGATCGAGCCGCCCTCGGGGCCGAGGAGGAAGGCGGTGAGGGCGGCGACCTCGTGGGGTGGGACCAGGCGGCCCAGGGGCGGGAGTCTCGGCGG
>NZ_LIRL01000107.1 GCF_001419795.1 Streptomyces niveiscabiei | reverse complement strand
GTTCGGGGGCGTCCGGCGGTGGCGCGCGTGGACGGCGGTCTCCGTGACTCACCCGTTAGAGATCGTCGGGCAACCGTTTCCCTTTGTCGTACGTCCAGTTGAGCGGAGGACAGGTAAGGGCCCCATGCTGGGCCCCCGCTGTCCCGCCGTCGGCGTGTCCGGTCGTATCGATGCCATACCGATGGCGTACAAAGTCCGACCGCCCGGTTGCCCCACCCTTTTGTACCCCCCCTAGACTGAATCTCCAGCACAGGCGGCTACACGCTCGAAAGGCGCCCCCGTGTCCATCGGCAACTCCCCTGAAGACGAGCGTCCGTTCGAAGACGTTTCCTCCGAGGAAGCCCCCTCCATCGGCCATGTGCTCCGGCAGGCGCGGATCGCCGCCGGTATGACCGTCGACGACGTCAGTACCGCCACCCGGATCCGCATCGCCATCGTCCACGCGATCGAGGCGGACGACTTCACGCCCTGCGGCGGCGACGTCTACGCGCGCGGGCACCTCCGTACGCTGGCCCGCGCCGTCCACCTCGATCCCGCGCCGCTGATCGCCCGCTTCGACGCCTCGCACGGAGGGCGTCCCGCGCCGACGCCGGCCGCGCCGCTCTTCGAGGCGGAACGTATCCGCCCGGAGCGCAGAGGGCCGAACTGGACGGCCGCGATGGTCGCCGCGATCGTTGCCGTGATCGGTTTTGTCGGTTTCACCGCCTTCAAGGGGGGCGGCGAAAGCGACGGGAAAGATCAGATCGCCGGCGGGACGACGCCCACGCCGTCCGCCTCGCCGACCCCGGTCAAGCCGAAGAACGACAAGCCCGCGACCGACGTCCCGCCCACGCCCACGGACGACGCGATCGCCGCCGCCCCGCTGGACAAGGTGACCGTCCGCGTCAGCGCCGCGCACGGGCGCAGTTGGATCTCCGCCAAGGACCACAACGGACGGCTGCTCTTCGACGACCTGCTCAAGAAGGGCCAGTCCAAGACCTTCCAGGACAGCAGCAAGATCAACCTCGTCCTCGGTGACGCCGGGGCGATCGACCTCTGGGTGAACGGTAAGAAACTCGACAACGACTTCAAGCCGGGGGCGGTCGAGCGGCTCACCTACACGAAGGGCGACCCGCAGGCCGGGTAAGAGGCCGTGATCTTGGTCAACCCCGTCGGCGTCCGTTGTCGGTGGGACAAAGTAGTCTTGAGCCCATGCCTGAACGCCGTACCGTCGCACTCGTCACCCTTGGCTGCGCCCGTAACGAGGTGGACTCGGAGGAGCTCGCAGGCCGTTTGGAGGCGGACGGCTGGCAGCTCGTGGAGTCCGCCGACGAAGCGGACGTCGCCGTGGTCAACACCTGCGGGTTCGTCGAGGCCGCCAAGAAGGACTCCGTGGACGCCCTCCTGGAGGCCAACGACCTGAAGGGGCACGGCAGAACGCAGGCCGTCGTGGCGGTGGGCTGCATGGCCGAGCGGTACGGCAAGGAGCTCGCCGAGGCGCTGCCCGAGGCCGACGGCGTGCTCGGGTTCGACGACTACGCGGACATCTCCGACCGCCTCCAGACCATCCTCAACGGCGGCATCCACGCCTCGCACACCCCGCGCGACCGGCGCAAGCTGCTGCCGATCAGCCCCGCTGAGCGCCAGGAGTCGGCCGCCGGGGTCGCACTGCCGGGGCACGCCCCGGTGGACCTCCCCGAGGGCCTCGCGCCCGCCTCAGGGCCGCGCGCGCCCCTGCGCCGCCGGCTCGACGGCTCGCCGGTGGCCTCCGTCAAGCTCGCGTCCGGCTGCGACCGGCGCTGCTCCTTCTGCGCCATCCCGTCCTTCCGCGGCTCCTTCATCTCGCGCCGCCCCTCCGACGTCCTCAACGAGACGCGGTGGCTGGCCGAGCAGGGCGTCAAGGAAGTGATGCTGGTCTCCGAGAACAACACCTCGTACGGCAAGGACCTCGGTGACATCCGTCTCCTGGAGTCCCTGCTGCCCGAGCTGGCCGAGGTCGAGGGCCTGGAGCGCGTGCGGGTCAGCTACCTCCAGCCCGCCGAGATGCGGCCCGGCCTCATCGACGTCCTCACCTCGACGCCCAAGGTCGTCCCGTACTTCGACCTCTCCTTCCAGCACTCCGCGCCGGACGTGCTGCGCGCGATGCGGCGCTTCGGCGACACCGACCGGTTCCTCGAACTCCTCGACACCATCCGGAGCAAGGCGCCCCAGGCGGGCGTGCGCTCCAACTTCATCGTCGGCTTCCCCGGCGAGTCCGAGCACGACCTCGCCGAGCTGGAGCGGTTCCTGACCGGCGCGCGGCTGGACGCCATCGGCGTCTTCGGGTACTCCGACGAGGACGGCACCGAGGCCGCGACCTACGAGAACAAGCTCCCCGAGGATCTCGTTGCCGAGCGCCTCGCGCGCGTGTCCCGGCTTGCCGAGGAACTCGTCTCCCAGCGCGCGGAGGAGCGCGTCGGGGAGAGCGTCCGGGTCCTTGTGGAGTCCGTCGACGAGGTGGAGGGTGTCTACGGCCGTGCGGCGCACCAGGCGCCCGAGACCGACGGCCAGGTGCTCCTCACGAGCGGCGAGGGGCTGGAGGTCGGTCGTATGGTCGAGGCGAAGGTGGTCGGCACGGAGGGCGTCGACCTCGTGGCCGAGCCGCTGGAGCGCTCGAACGGGTGGAGTGAGGAGACAGGCAGATGACGGGTGTTCCGGCGTCGGCCGCGGGCGGCTCCGCACGGGGTTTCGGGGCGGCGGCGGGGGCCTCTGCGG
>NZ_LIRL01001069.1 GCF_001419795.1 Streptomyces niveiscabiei | reverse complement strand
CTCGAACTCCCGGGGCCCCCGCACGGTGACCCGCTCTCCGACGACGTCCCCGACCCCCAACTCCCGCGCGACCAGGGCCAGTGCGTCCGGCGTGGCGGAAGCGGCCGGCCCCTCCGCCGAGGAGAACGCCACGGCCCGCGGAGCGAAGTGCACCAAGTACTCCCGCAGCGTGTGCAGGTAGAAGTCCGTGTGCCGCCCGGCCCCGTCGTACTGGTTCTCCCAGTCGTCGACGAAGATCCCGCTGTGCACGTACCGCACCCACGCCCGCCGCCCCTCGTCCCGGGGCTCGACGGTGTAGTCGAGCTGGTTGCGGGACTGGACGTCCATCCCGACGTCCTCGCTCAGGTTCGTGTACCGGTACGGCGGTTCCCACGCCGTGACGGTCGACCCGAACGGCCCGCTCCCCCCGACGCGAGGCTCGGGCGCCTCCATGGGCCACAGGTACGCCCCGGTGTTCCGGGTCACCGCCTCCCACACCTGCTCCGGCGTCGCGTCCACCTCGAACTCGCGGACGATCTCGAATTCCTTCTCGGTGTCCTTGGACATGGCAACTCTCCTCAGTTTTCAGTCAGTTCGGCAGGGGACGACCCCGTACGGGGCGGCTCAGTGCGGGACGGCGTCTCCTTGAGCGTCGGATGCAGCCCGAGCACGATCCGGTGATCGCGCCCGCCTTCCGCGTCCGGCGCGTCGTACTTGCGGATCAGCGCGCCCACCCCGGCCGTCAACTCCTGCACGAACGCGGCCCGTTCGGCGGCGGACGCGAACCGCACCTCGCCGTCCAGCGCGTAAGTCGCCAGCCCCTTGCGGGCCTTGGCCGCGCCGGTGATCAGCGAACCGACGTCCCGTACGAGCCGCGCGCCCAGCGCCAGCAGCCAGCGCGCGGAGAGCTGGTCACGGAAGCGGTCCGGGTCCGGCTGCACCTCCGCGAGGGCCAGCGGCGAGATGACGTACGACGCGGCGGTGGCCCGCATCAGCCGCTCGGTGACGTTCCCCTTGCGGCGCTCCCCGGCCAGCTCGACCAGGCCGTGCTTCTCCAGGGCCTTGAGGTGATAGTTCACCTTCTGCCGGGGCAGCCCGACCTGCCCGGCCAGCATCGCGGCCGACGCGGGGCCCGCGGCCAGCTCGGCCAGGAGCCGCGCCCTTATCGGGTCCAGCGTCGCGGCTGCCGCCTCGGGGTTCTCGATCACGGTGACGTCCAGCATGGGTCCACCGTCTCACCGAAAACTTTTTTTGTCCAGGCGAGAAGAGTTGTCGGTGAATGGGCATGACGGAGCACCCCCTGTCCGGGGGTGTCCCGCTACGCCTTGCCCTCGTCCTCCCCCAGCCGCGACAGCTGGCTCTGGAACCAGTCCAGCCGCGCCTGCAACAGGGCGGCCTCCGCGGTGAGTTCGGGCACCCCGAAGCGCGCGGACGCCTTGCCCTCCCGCGCGACGACCCGCAGCCCCTCGCCGGCCAGCCGCGCGAACGAGGCGAGGGATACGGCGGTACGGGCCTGTACGCAGCCCGTGCAGGACGCGGCGAGCCCGAGCCACCCCGGCCGGCCCCACCCCGCGTCGGCGAGCGCGGCGGCGGGGGCGCCACAGGCGCAGGGCCCCACGGTCATCGTGCGGACACGCTGTCTCGCGTACCGGAACCCCAGCTCGAAGCGGATGTACGCGCCGAGGACGGTCACGTCGAGCAGCACCGCGTCACGGTTCTCGGCGACGCAGAGCAGCCCCTCGGCCGTACCCCGCTCGTGCACGCAGTGGAACCCGCAGTCACAGCGCCGATGCGGCGCCCGGTGCCGCAGCCCGTACACGCACGACGCCTCCGCCAGCACCCCGTACGGCAGCGCGCCGCCCAGCGACACGCCCGTGAACCCCGCCCCGGTGCCGTCGTACGACAGCACCGGGGCGGGGTTCACGG
>NZ_LIRL01001068.1 GCF_001419795.1 Streptomyces niveiscabiei | reverse complement strand
GGTGGGCCGGGGCCGTGCGGGGGGTGTACGAGGCGGTCCCGGACTTCGGGGGGTTCGTCGTGAAGGCCGACTCCGAGGGGCAGCCGGGGCCGTTCGCGTACGGGCGTTCGCACGCGGACGGGGCGAACATGCTGGCCGCCGCGCTCGCGCCGTTCGGGGGGACGGTGCACTGGCGGGCGTTCGTGTACGACCACCGGCAGGACTGGCGGGACCGCTCGACGGACCGGGCGCGGGCGGCGTACGACCATTTCGCGCCGCTGGACGGGCAGTTCGCGGCGAACGCGGTGCTCCAGGTGAAGCACGGGCCGATGGACTTCCAGACGCGCGAGCCCGTGTCGCCGGTGCTGGGGGCGCTGCCCCGGACGCGGTTCGCGGTGGAGGTGCAGGCGACGCAGGAGTACACCGGGCAGCAGCGGCACGCCTGTTGGCTGGGGCCGATGTGGAGCGAGGTGCTGCGGTTCCGGCCCCGGGGTGAACAGGGGCCGTGTATCGGGGAGTTGGCGGGCGAGCTGGTCGCCGTGTCGAACGTGGGGGACGACCCGTTCTGGACGGGGCACCCGCTCGCGCAGGCGAACCTGTACACGTTCGGCCGGTTGGCGTGGCAGCCCGACGCCGAGCCGCTGGACATCCTGGACGAGTGGCTCCGGCTGACCTTCGGCGAGGGCCCCTTCGACGGGCTGCGGCGGCTTCTCGCCGGGTCCTGGGCGACGTACGAGAAGTACACGGCGCCGCTCGGGGTGGGGTTCATGGTGCAGCCGGGGCATCACTACGGGCCGAGCGTCGACGGGTACGAGTACAGCCCGTGGGGGACGTACCACTTCGCCGACCGGGACGGGGTCGGGGTGGACCGGAGCGTGGCGACGGGGACGGGGTACGCGGGGCAGTACGGGGAGCCGTGGGCGTCGGTGTACGAGTCGGTGGAGTCCTGCCCCGACGAACTGCTGCTGTTCTTCCACCATGTGCCGTACGGGCATGTGCTGAGGAGCGGGAAGACGGTGATCCAGCACATCTACGACACGCACTTCGAGGGGGTCGAGGAGGCGGAGGAGGCCCGCCGGGTGTGGGCGGGCCTCAAGGGGGTGGTGGAGCCGGAGCGGTTCGCGCGGGGGGCGGAGCGGTTCGAGGAGCAGGTGCGCGGTGCCCGGGAGTGGCGGGATCAGGTGAACACGTACTTCTTCCGCAAGTCGGGGATCGCGGACGAGCGGGGGCGGGCCGTCTACTGATCGGCTACTGATCGGCCTTGAGGACGACGACGCCGAGCGGGTCGAGGACGAGGGGGGTACCGGCCTCGACCCGTTTGCCGGTGAGGAGGTCGGTCGTCGTGGTGTGAGCGGTCAACTCGGCTGTCTCCGCCGCGTGGTTGAGGAGGAAGAGGAGGGGGGTGCCGTCCTCGGTGACGCGGGTGGCGGTCTCGACGGCGGGGTGGTCGGCGTAGGGGCCGATCAGGTCGTGGCGGGCGAGGACGAGGCGCACGACGTGGTCGACGCCGGGCTGGTCGAGGGCCGTGGCGACGTACCAGCCCTCGCCGCCGTGGCCGCCGAAGCGGTTGCGGGTGACGGCGGGTGTACCGGCGTAGAAGTCCGCGCCGTAGGGGGCGACGGGGTGGGCGCCCTTGAGCTGGACGATCTCGAAGACCAGCCGGGCCTGTGACGCGGGGCCGTCCGGAAGGACTACGGGTTGTACGACCTCCGGGGGACGGGAGTCCCACTCGTCGATCCTGATACCCAGGAGGGAGGCGAGGGGTCCGGGGAGGTCGGTGAGGAAGGCGCGGTCGTGTTCGTCGGAGCGGGCGGACAGGAACGTCGCGAGGACGGTGCCGCCGCGCTCCGCGACCGCTTCGAGGCGGGCCGCCAGGTCGCCCTTGACGAGGTGGAGGGCGGGGGCGAGGACGACGTCGTAGGGGGTGAGGTCGGCGGTGACGGGGACGACGTCCACGTCGGCGCCGGCCTCGCGGGCCGCGCGGTAGTAGGCGTGGACGACGTCGAGGTAGCGGACGAGGCGGGAGGGGCCGTCGGAGAGCTCCAGGGCCCACCAGCTGTCCCAGTCGAAGAGGAGCGCGGTGCGGGCCGGGGTGCGGGCGCCGAGTGTGAGGTCGCCGAGGTCGGCCAACTCGCGGCCCAGGGCGGCGACTTCACGGAACGTGCGGGTGTCGGCGCGGCCGGCGTGGCCGATGACCGCGCCGTGGTACTTCTCGCAGGCGCCCCGGGAAGCCCGCATCTGGAAGTACAGGGCCGCGTCGGCGCCGTGCGCGACCGCCTGCCAGGTGGCGAGGCGCAGTTCGCCGGGGCGGTGCAGGGGGTTGACGTCGCGACATGCCGTCGTGGACGGGGTCTGCTCCATCAGCCAGAAGGGGGCGCCGTCCTTGAGGCCGCGCATCAGGTCGTGGGCGAGGGCCGGGCGGGTCGGCGGGGCGTCCTGCGGCGGGTAGTTGTCCCAGGACGCGAAGTCCAGGTGCGGGGCCCAGCGGTGGTAGTCCAGGGGGCGGTAGGTGCCCATCATGTTCGTCGTCACCGGCGTCTCCGGGTCGTGCTCCCGGATCGCCGCCTTCTCCGCCGTGAAGCAGCCGAGGAGGGCGTCGGTCATGAACCGCTGGTAGTCCAGGGTGAGGCCCTGGAACGCGGTGTGGTCGGGGCCCCGCCAGTGTTCGGTGAGCGCGCTCGGGGGTTCGATCTCGGCCCAGTCCGTGTAGCGGTGGGACCAGAAGGTCGTCCACCAGGCGTCGTTGAGGGCGTCCAGGGTGCCGTGGTGGGCCTTCAGCCAGTCCCGGAACGCCTGCGCGCACAGGTCGCAGTAACAGGCGCCGCCGTACTCGTTGTTGATGTGCCAGGCCAGCAACGCCGGGTGGGTGGCGTAGCGTTCGGCGAGGCGGGTCGCCAGCGCCGTGGACAGCCGGCGGTAGGCCGGGGAGCTGGGGCAGAAGTTGTGGCGCTGGCCGTAGCGGTGGCGGCGGCCCTCGAAGTCGGTGCGGTTGACCTCCGGGTACTTCTTCGCGAGCCACGGGGGCAGGGCGGCGGTTCCGGTCGCCAGGCAGACGCTTCTGCCGTGTGCCGCCGCGCGGTCCAGGATGTCGTCCAGGACCGTGAAGTCGTAGGTGTCCTCCGCCGGTTGGGTCAGCGACCAGATGAACACGCCGACCGTCAGCGTGTCGATGCCGGCCTCGTCGAACAGGCGGTGGTCCTCCGTCCAGACCTCCCGGGGCCATTGCTCGGGGTTGTAGTCGCCGCCGTACCGGATCTTGTCGGTCATGCGGTGAAGTTCTCCTTCGTCTCGGCGATCACCGGGCGGGCGGTGTGCAGCAGGGAGAGGAGCAGGAGGGCCGACAGGAGCGCCGGGAGCGCTTCCGTGAGCAGGGCCGTCATCGCGCCGGTCACGATCAGCAGCGAGAGGGCGCCCAGGGTGACCTTGCCGTGGCGCAGGAGGAAGTACGCGGCGAGGCGGGCCGTGTCCCTGGCGCGGAACGTGAACAGGGAGGTGAGGACGAGGGCGTGGGCGCCCCAGAGGAGGGTGGCGAGGGCGGTCGCCGCGACGATCAGGGCCCACCAGGTGGGGAGGCCGGTGGCCGCGAAGTGGGTGAGCGTGAAGGCGGTCACCGTCAGCCAGGCCAGGAGGGGGGTCCAGAGTTTCAGCGCGGGGAGGGTGTTGAGGCGCAGGCCCTGGAGGTAGAGGCGGGTGGGGTGGAGGTCGGTGAGGTCGGTGCTGCGGTGGTGGAGGGCGTAGAGGGCCGCGGAGGCGGGGGGGCCGCGGGGGACGGTTTGTTATACACATGTGGAGCTGGCGG
>NZ_LIRL01001067.1:224-4937 GCF_001419795.1 Streptomyces niveiscabiei | reverse complement strand
CAACCGGACCTCCCCCAGCCCGATCCGGCGACGCCCCCCGCGCCCGCCTCTCACACCGCGGCCTTCTCCACCTCTCGCGGCTTCAGCTCCGCGTTCTCCAGCACATCCCTGAGATGCCGCTCCACCACCGGCAGCACCTCGTCGATCGTCACGTCCCGCCCCAGTTCCTCCGCCAGCGACGCCACCCCCGCGTCCCGAATCCCGCACGGGATGATCCGGTCGTACCACTTGTTGTCGGGGTTCACGTTGAACGAGAAGCCGTGCATCGTGACCCCCTTCGCGACCCGGATGCCGATCGCCGCGATCTTCCGGTCCTCCCGCCGCTGCCCCGCGTTGGACGGCGCGTACTCGGGCCCGTTCATCCGAGGGTCGAACTCCTCGTCGGTCAGCCGGGGATCGAAGTCCAGCGACAGCCCCCCGAGCGAAGGCCGCTGCTCGACGGGGTCCCCCAGCACCCACACCCCACTGCGCCCCTCGACCCGCGACGTCTCGACCCCGAACTCCGCGCAGACCCGGATCAGCGCGTCCTCGATCCGCCGCACATGGGCCACGACATCCACCGGCCGAGGCAGCTTCTGAATGGGGTACCCCACCAGCTGACCCGGCCCGTGCCAGGTGATCTTCCCCCCGCGGTCGACGTCGATCACCGGCGTCCCGTCGAGAGGCCGCTCACTGTCAGCCGTACGCCGCCCGGCGGTGTAGACCGGCGGATGCTCCAGCAGCAGCACCGTATCCGGCACCTCATCGGCGAAGCGCGCCGCATGAACCCGCCGCTGCTCGTCCCAGGCGACCTGGTAGTCGACCGCCTCGTCCCCGAACCCCATGCGAACGAACCGCAGCTCACTCACGACAAAACGCCTCCTCGACGTGGTAAGGCACGAAACGCCTCCACGCCACTGTACGACCGCCCCGCCCGCGTCAGCCCGACGGCCAATCCTCACACGATCGGATGAATGCCCCCCGGATAGTGCGACCGCTTGCTCACGCTCCGCTACATTCGCGCCGTTCACGAGGCCAACTGGGCTGCTCACAGGCAATCCGGGCACTTCATCCGGGCACGTCACATGCCCGGAAGGCAGGAGACCGCACCGCAGATGACGGACCGACCCGCGCCGCGCACCCCCAACCGCCAGCTCGCCGCGCTCATCGCAGAAGCGGGGTTCTCCAACGCAGGACTGGCCCGTCGGGTCGACCAGCTCGGGCTCGAACACGGCCTGGACCTCAGATACGACAAGACGTCGGTGACCCGCTGGCTCCGCGGCCAGCAGCCGAGGGGTACGACGCCGGCCCTGATCGCGGAGGTCTTCACCAGGCGCCTCGGCCGCCGCCTGACCGCCCAGGACCTCGGCCTCGACGCCTGCGCCCCCGTGTACGCGGGTCTGGAGTTCGCCGGTACCCCCGAGGAGGCCGTCGACATCGTCAGCGGCCTGTGGCGCAAGGACTCCGGCAGCCACGCCGAGCTCCGCAAGATCGCCTTCACCCCGGCCGGCCTGGTCGTACCGAGCCGCGACTGGCTGATCGGCCGCGCCGACGAGAAGGTCGCCCGCGCCGAACCGCACCCCCGTATCCCCCCGCAGGCCCGCCCGGCCGTACCCCGCCAGCGCGAGCGGGGCGACCGAGGCGAACGCAGTGTCCGGGTCACCGGCGGCGACATCTCCGCCCTGCGCTCGGTCGGCGAACTTTTCCGCGCGCTCGACAGCCGCTACGGCGGCGGCCACGCCCGCCAGGCCCTGGTCCGCTACCTGGAGCACGAGTGCGAGCCCATGCTCCGGGGCGTGTACGGCGAACAGACGGGCCGTCGCCTGTTCGCCGCCGCCGCCGACCTCACGAGGCTGGCGGGCTGGACGTCGTACGACATCGCCGCGCACGGACTCGCCCAGCGGTACTTCGTCCAGGCGCTGCGCCTCTCCCAGGCGGCGGGGGACCGCGCGTACGGCGCGTACGTCCTCGTCACGATGAGCCGCCAGGCCGTGTACCTCGGACACGGCCGCGAGGCGGTCCAACTGGCCCGCGTGGCCCAGCAGGGCGTGGGTACGGCGGCGGCCCCCACCGTCCAGGCGCTGCTGCACGCGGTGGAGGCGCGGGGGCATGGGGTCCTGGGCGAAGTCCGGGCCTGCACCACGTCGTTGGTGCGCGCGGAACGGGCCCTGGAAGCGTCGAAGCACACCGGCGCGGAGGAAGTCCCGTACTGGGCGCGCTTCTTCGACGAAGCCCAGCTCGCCGACGAATTCGCCCACTGCCACCGCGACCTCCACCAGTTCCGCGCGGCAGCCCAACACGCCGAACGCTCCCTCCACTTGAGGCCCGCGACCCAGGCCCGCAGCCGCCTCTTCTGCCGGGTGGTCCTGGCCACGGCCCGCCTCTCCCTCGGCGAACTGGACCAGGCGTGCCGCCACGCGGCGGAGGCGGCGACGCAGGCATCCGAGATGCGCTCGGCGCGGGCGGTGGAGTATGTCCGGGACTTCGAGCGGAGGTTGGAGCCGTACAAGGACGCGGCGGCGGTACGGGGGTACCGGGAGAAGGTGGCGACGCTGGGGTAGCAGCAGGCGTGCCGGGCGGCTTGTGAGGGCCGCCCGGCCGGGGCCGGTTACTCCGTCAGCTCCACCGCCTCCCGGAAGTCCGCGTACGCCTCCCGGTACCGCTTCACCGCGACCAGGAACATCGCCCGGTCGGTCAGCGTCCGCGCCAGCCACACGGGGTCGCCCAACTGCCGTGCCAGCGCGACGGACCGGCCGAACAGCGGGGCGAGGGGCTGCTCGACCCGGGGCCCCCGGCTGTGGTGGTACAGCGCCGAACGGACCGTCAACCGGTGCTGTACGACAGCCAGTTCGGAGAGCGGCGTGTCCGGGTCGGCGGCCTCGCGCTCCAACTCGTCGATCCCGGCGATGTATTGGGCGCGGACGTCGGGGGACCAGTGGGAGAAGGCGGAGCCGAACGCCGGCGCGGGGGAGCCGGCGGGCTCCAGGGAACGGGACGACAGCGCGAGCAGCGTCGTCCAGAACGCGAGGAGGTCGCTCCACGCCCGCCGCTCACCCGAGTCGCCCAACTCCCGTAGCAGGCCCAGCGCTTCGGCGCGCACCGTGTCCGCGCCGACCGTCCCGGCCAGCCGGGAGTGCTGCACCAGCGCCCACACGGTGATCGCCGTCGACCCCTCGCCCTTGACGAGCCGCCCGCGCTGCACGTCGACGAGCCGCCCGAACGCCTCCGACGCCGCGCCATGGCAGCCCGCCGCGTCGAGTTCGGCCGCCCACCGCGTCAACGCCCAGAAGGAGTCGTCCACTTCACGCCCTGCCACCTCGGCCGCCTCGACGTGCCGCCCCTCCTCGGCGAGAACCACGGCAAGCCGCCCACTCCCGTACGCGCGGCTCTCCACCTGCCCCCGCTCGAACCCCTCGCGCCCGACGGAGGCCGCCTCCTCGCACACGGCGAGCCCTTCCTCCCGCCGCCCCTGCCGGAACAACTCCCCTTCGTACGCCCCGAGCGCCCGCACCAGCGTTTCGGTGCGCCCGGGTTCGCCGCCCGGGATGCCCCGCGCGGCCTCGGCCGCCTCCCCGCACAGCGCGAAGACGATGTCCGGCCGCTCCCGGAATTCCGCCGCGTACGAATACGAGACCAATGCCGTCGCCAGTTTCCCCAGATAAGCCAGCGGGCTCACCTGAGCCAATATCCGATACGCCGTGACTTTCTCCCGCAGGCTCAGTCCCCCTGATCCCAGCAATGCCGTCCGAGCCCTCAACACCGCGTCCTGATCGACCGACTTGGAGTGATCCATGCGGAAGATTCTGTGCGCCGGTGAACTCGCGGACAAGGCTGAGGAGTTGTGCCGTCCGTCCTACGAAATCACCGGCGAACCTGTCATGATGGGGACGGTTCACTTCTTGCGCGGTTCACTTCTCGCACGGAATTCCCTTCGCCGGAACCGTCAGGCCGCCTCCGTGACCGTCGCCGGCGGATCCGCCAACTGCGACGCCCCCGCCGCCCCCAGCTCCGCGATCAGCGCCGTCGCCGCCCGGTGCGCCGAATGCAGCGCCCCCTGCACGGTGCTGGTGTCCCGGTGGTCCCCGCACACGTACAGCCCGGCCAGGAGCCGGACGGCGCGGCGCAGGTCGTGCGGCGGGCGCATCGCGGGGACCGCCTCGGCGGTGTGGTGGACGGCGAGGGTCTCCCAGCGGGACGTGGACGTGCCGTACAGCCGCGCGAGGTGCGCGCGGACGGTGGCGTCGAGGTCGTCCGGGGGAGTGCCGAGGACCGTGGAGGAGATCAACACCCGCCCCACGGGCGCCCTGTTGGGGTCGACCTCGCTCATGACGGCCGTATGGGCGACCGGCCCGCCCCGCTCCGCGTCCAGCAGCAACGCGCCCCCGCTGTCGGGGAGTTCGTCGGTCGTGTGATGGACGACGGTCACCGGATGGAACTCCGGCACCCGCAGCCCCGGCAGCAGCTCGGCGGCCGTACGCGCGTCGGTCGCCACCAGCACGGCCCGGCACCGGAACTCCCCGTGCTCGGCGGTCGTGACGCAGGTCGTGGAGACGGACGTGACGCGAACTCCCGTACGCACGACGCCCGTCGGCAGCGTCGAGGCGAGCAGCTCGGGCAGCGCGTCGGCCCCGCCCTCGGGCACGCACAGCCGTCCCCCGACGAACGCCCGCAGCGCGAGATCCGCGCACCGGCTCGACGTCGTCAGCTCCGGGTCGCACAGCAGCGCGGCGAGCA
>NZ_LIRL01001067.1:0-216 GCF_001419795.1 Streptomyces niveiscabiei | reverse complement strand
GGCGGGGGACTCGGCGCGGGCGAGGAGCCGCTCGACGGGGACGGACGCGAGCCGGGAGAGCGCGCCGCGCAACCGCGCCTGGTCCATCGCCGACCCGAGGGGACCGCCGTACCGCAGCGCCTCGCCGCCGCCGGTCCCGGTCCGAGGGGCGCTCGCCAGGGCGCGTACGACATCGAATGCGCCCCTCGCGCCCCCCACGACGGAGCCCCCGGCACC
>NZ_LIRL01001066.1 GCF_001419795.1 Streptomyces niveiscabiei | reverse complement strand
CCCCGTACCCGCGACCTCCGTGTCCGCCTCGATCAGCCCGACGCCGCCGCCGGAACTCCCGGACCCCCCGGACCCCACCGTCTCCACCACCCGCTCCCGCACCGCAGAACTCACCGCACTGCTCAACTCGCTTCCCCTCGTCTCGCTGTCGCTCTCGGCCGACTTCAACCGCCTCACGACCCCGCGTGACCACGCCCCGACCGCCAGCAGCACCACCACGGCCGCCAGCTTCGCGAGCAGGATCCGTCCGTAGGAGGACTCGGTCAGCGCGGTGAGCGAGCCGAGACCCCGCCAGGACTGGTAGACACCCGTGGCCACGAGGACGACCACACAGGTCGCGGCGGTACGGGAGAAGGCAATGATCACCCGCGCGGGCACCGGAACAGAACTCCGGTTCAGCACGGAGAACAGGGAGGTGAGACCCCCCAACCATACGGCCATGGACAGGAGATGGAGCACCGTGGAGGTCATCGCGAGCGGCACCTGGATGCCCGCGGAGGCGTGCTCGGCGGCGGCCCAGGTCAGGGCGAGGCCGAGGATGGTGACGGCGCCCGCCGCGAGCGTGGCCTTCCTGGACCACCACTTCTGCCACATGAGCAGCGCGAGGACGGCGAGGAGCAGCAGCCTGGCCAGCAGCGCGAGGCCGGGACGGGAGGTCGCGGTCCGGGACAGCGAGGACGGGTCGAGGAGTTCGGTGACCGCGGCGCCGGTCTCGTAGGGCCCGCGCAGGAAGAAGAGGAAGACGGTCGCCCCGGCGAGCGTCCAGCCCCCCACCCGCAGCGGACGGCGCAGCGCGCGCGTGTCCGGCGGGCGGCAGACGGCGATGAAGACGGCCGTGCCGATGAGCAGCGCGGCGGCGACGTACGCGGCGTAACGGGTCAGTATGTAGAGGCTGTTGGTGGTCGGGTTCTCCTCCGGGCCCGCCGAGAGCGGCGCGAGCGTCGGGGACGGCTTGCCGATGGAGAAGGTGAAGGCGCCGGACACGGGGTGGCTGTCGGCGGAGACGACGCGCCAGGCGACGGTGAACGTGCCCGTCCCCGCGTCGTCCGGCATCGTGACGCGCACCGCGTCCGAACGGCCCGGCACATGGCTCGCCCTGCCGGTCTTCACCCGCTTGTTCTCGGGGTTGAGGACCCGGATCGAGTCGTCGAGCAGGCCCACGGACTCGGTGAATCTGAGGGTGACCTCGCCGGGGACGGTCTGGACGACGCTCCCGTCGGCCGGGTCGGTGCCGGCCAGCGCCGCGTGCGCCGACGCCGTACCCGCGCCGCCGAACAGCAGCAGGACCAGCATCGTGCCGAGCAGCACCGCCCCGCGCCGCACCGCAGCCCGCTGTTTCTCACGCACGTCGTTCAACTCCGCCTCCGTACCGGCCGCGCCCCCTGGGTCCATACCTCCCTTTACGTACGGCTCCGGCCCCATCGGCGCTCACCTCTTGCCCCACCGGCAATCCCCCCTTACCTCCGGCACAACCCCGCAATACGCTCCGCTTGAGAGGGGTAACGCTCCGTGAGCAACCCGAGTTCCCCGTGCTCGTACTCCTCATAGGTGAATCCCGGCGCCATCGTGCACCCGAAGAACGTCCACCCGCCGACCGGCCGCGCGCCCATCCACGTGCGCGCGGGCACGGTGAGCTGGACGGCCTGCCCGCCGAGGAGGTCGGGCCCCAGGACCTCCGTACGCGTCGAGCCGTCCTCGGCGAGGAGCAGCATCTCCAGGGGCGCGCCGAGGTAGTGGTGCCAGGTCTCGTCGTGGGGGAGGCGGTGGAGGGCGGAGTAGTCGTCTTCCTGGAGGAGGACGACGATGGCGGTGCCGGAGGGGCGGCCGTCCGGGGTCGGCGGGCCGGTCCAGGTGCGGTGGAAGAGGCCGCCCTCGCGGGGGATCGGTTGCAGGGAGTAGTGGGAGATCAGCTCGTCCGGAGTCACCCGGGGAACGCTACCTCCCGGGTCAGGAACGCCAGTTGGGCCTTCTTCTCCGGCAAGTGGACGTCCGGGAGATCGACTTCGGGCAGCGTGACGACCGGGCCCGGCGTGAAGCCCTGGCGGAGGAAGCGGGCGACGGCCTTCTCGTTGCGCGGGTCGGGGTCGACGACGACCCGCCGGTACCCGAGCGTCCGGAAGACGTACGCCGCGTACGCCCCCAACAGGGCCCCCGACCAACCAGGTTGACGTTCGCCGGGTGCCAGCAGGACGTGTACGCCCGCGTCCCCCGCCGCCACGTCGTAGCACGCGCCCACCCGGTCCGCCGCCGGGTCGTACAGCTGGAGGAGCGCCACCGGGACGCCCTCCAGCTCGGCCAGGAAGGCGTGGTGGGTGTCGAGGGTCGCCATGTGGGTGTAGAGCTCGGTGACTTGGGGTTCGGTGAGGCCGTTCATGCCCCAGAACTCGGCGCGTTCGGCCGTGACCCAGGGGTGGATCGTGCGGGCGTCCGCCACGGGGTCGAGGGGGCGGATGCGGACGGTGCCGAAGCCGGGGACGGGCTGTTCATGGACGTACATCAGCGCTGCTCCTTGTGCAGACGGGTCCAGTCGGTGACCACGGGGGCCAGATCTCCCTTGAGCCACAAGGGGAGTTGGGCGCCGTGCGGGACGATCCACCGGCTGCGGCTCCGGTCGGCGAGGTCCCACACGTACCGCGCCACCGGCCCCCGCGCGGCGCGGTCGGTGACGCCGGGGATCGCGGAGGTGCACAGGACGCAGTCGTGGTCGCCGGAGAGCGGGGGCGGTTCGTACGTGTCGTCGGGCAGCGCGCGCCAGGGGGTGAGGCGGTGGNNGTGGCCACGGTCTCCAGGGCGTCCCGTACGACGGTGTCGCGGTCGATTCCGTACAACTCCTCGGCGCGCAGCAGGTGTTCGAGGGCGAAGCCGATCCGGGGTACGAGGGCGAGCCAGGGGAGGAGGACGTCGGGGTAGGCG
>NZ_LIRL01001065.1:7672-7797 GCF_001419795.1 Streptomyces niveiscabiei | reverse complement strand
GACCCGCACTCCCGCCTCCCCCCGGGGCCTACGCTGAACGCATGAGCAAGCAACGCGGGCGCGTCACCGGACTCCCCGAATGGGACCGGTGTGCGGTGATGGGGGTCGTGAACGTCACCCCGGAC
>NZ_LIRL01001065.1:0-7637 GCF_001419795.1 Streptomyces niveiscabiei | reverse complement strand
CCCGGCGCGCGCCGGGTGGACGAGGACGAGGAACTGCGCCGGGTCGTCCCGGTGGTGCGCGGACTGGCCTCCGAGGGCGTCGTGGTCTCCGTGGACACCATGCGCGCGTCGGTCGCCGAGCAGGCCCTCGCCGCGGGCGCGCGCCTGGTGAACGACGTCAGCGGCGGCCTCGCCGACCCCGCGATGATCCCGGTCCTCGCCGCCTCGGACGCCCCCTTCGTCGTCATGCACTGGCGCGGCTTCCTGGAGGGCGCCACGATCCACGGCGTGTACGAGGACGTCGTGGCTGAAGTCGTGGACGAACTGCGCGCGCGTGTGGACGCCGTTCTCGCGGGCGGCGTCGCGCCGGACCGGATCGTCGTCGACCCCGGGCTCGGCTTCTCGAAGGAGGCCGAGCACGACCTGACCCTCCTCGCCCACCTGGACCGGCTGCACACCCTCGGCCACCCCCTGCTGGTCGCCGCCTCCCGCAAGCGCTTCCTGGGCCGCGTCCTGGCCGGCCCCGAGGGCGCCCCGCCCCCCGCGCGCGAGCGCGACGCGGCGACGGCGGCGGTCTCCGCGCTCGCCGCGCAGGCGGGCGCCTGGGCCGTACGCGTGCACGAGGTGCGGGCCACCGCGGACGCCGTACGCGTCGCGCGCGCGGTGGAAGGCGCCCGGACCGGACACGCCCCGAGGACCGACGCCCCGCGCGCGCAGCACCCCCGCACACCCGCCGTACCCGCCGTACCCCCCGTGTCCGCGGAAGGAGACCGGTGAGCGCACCCCACACCGACGTCGAGCAGGTCGAGGCCGCCAACACGGCGTTCTACGAGGCGCTGGAGCGCGGCGACTTCGAAGGGGTGTCGGCGCTCTGGCTGACCCCGTCCGACCTGGGGGTCGACGAGGAGTACCACGACCCGGCGGACGCCGGGGTGGTGTCCTGCGTGCACCCGGGGTGGCCGGTGCTGACCGGGCGCGGCGAGGTGCTGCGCTCGTACGCGCTGATCATGGCGAACACGGACTACATCCAGTTCTTCCTCACGGACGTGCACGTGTCGGTGACCGGGGACACCGCCCTGGTGACCTGCTCGGAGAACATCCTCTCCGGCGGCCCCGCACCGGCCGCCGGGGAGGAGCTGGGACCGCTGGTGGGGCAGGTCGTCGTCGCGACGAACGTGTTCCGGCGCACCCCGGACGGCTGGAAGCTGTGGTCCCACCACGCCTCCCCGGTGCTCGCGGAGAACGACGACGCGGCCGAGGAGGACGACGAGCCGGCGCCCTGACCTGGATCCGGCCCTGACCGGGATCCGCCCCCGCACGCCCCCCACAGGGAGCAAGAAGTGGTTGGAATCACGAACCCGTGGGTAGGGGCGGCTACCGACCCGTCAGCGGCCGGGTCCGTCAAGGGAGTCGGTGAAGCGCTCCCGAGGCCCCGGCCCGGCCCCGCGGCCCCCGCGGACCGGCGCTGTCAGTGCTCGCGGGTAGATTCGCATCCGAGGCCGGTGAGCCGCCCGACCAGGGCGGCGGCCGTCCGCCGACCGACGACTTGCAGGAGTGATTCGCGTGGATCGTGTCGCGCTCAGCGGCCTGAAGGCCCGCGGGCACCACGGGGTGTTCCCCAAGGAACGCGAGGAGGGCCAGACCTTCGTCGTGGACCTCGTGCTGGGCCTGGACACCCGCCCGGCCGCGGCCGACGACGACCTGGCGAAGACCGTGCACTACGGCATCGTGGCCGAGGAGGTCGTGGCCGTCGTCGAGGGCGAGCCGGTCAACCTCATCGAGACGCTCGCCGAACGCATCGCGCAGACCTGCCTGAAGCACGACAGGGTCGAGGAGGTCGAGGTCCGCGTCCACAAGCCGGACGCCCCGATCACCGTCCCCTTCGACGACGTGACCGTCACGATCACCCGGAGCCGCGCATGAGGCCGCCCGCCGACCCGACCGTCCAGCCGGTGCCCGCGTCCGTCGTCGAGAAGGTCGACGCCGCCGACACGACGCTGCACAACCCCCAGTGGGCCGTCCTGTCCCTCGGCTCCAACCTCGGCAACCGCCTGGAGACCCTCCAGGGCGCCGTGGACGCCCTGGAGGACACCCCGGGCGTCCGGATCAAGGCCGTCTCGCCGGTGTACGAGACGGAGCCCTGGGGCGTCGACCCGGCGAGCCAGCCGTCGTACTTCAACGCGGTGGTCGTCCTGAAGACGACGCTCCCCCCGTCGTCCCTCCTGGAGCGGGCGCACGCGGTGGAGGAGGCGTTCGACCGGGTGCGCGCCGAGCGCTGGGGCGCGCGCACGCTGGACGTCGACATCGTGACGTACGCGGAGGTCGTCGACGACGACCCGAAACTCACCCTCCCGCACCCGCGCGCGCACGAGCGGGCGTTCGTGCTGGCCCCCTGGTACGACGTCGATCCGGACGCCAAGCTGCCGGGCCGCGGCGCGGTCGCCGAGCTGCTCGGCGAGGTCGGCCGGGAAGGTGTCGTCCCCCGGGCGGACCTGGAACTCCACCTGCCCGCGTAGTCGTTAAGGTCGGTGACGACACTGCGTCCGCGGGAGGCTCCCGCGGACCCCCGGGGGAGCCGAAGGGACACCGTGAGAGAGCTGCGCATCAGGGTGCTGGCCGGCGTGTTCGCCGTCGCCGCGATCCTGTCCTGGGCGGGCGCCCGCCTCTGGAACTCGCTCGGGACCCTCCCCAGCGTCCCGCTGGCCGCCCCCATCGTGCTGGCCCTGATCGCGGCCGTCCTGCTGGCCACCGCGCTCTCCCTGCGCGCCCGCCTGAAGGCCCAGCGCGAGCGCCGCCCCGGCGCGAAGGGCGTCGACCCCCTGATGGCGGCCCGCGCGGTCGTCTTCGGCCAGGCCAGCGCCCTGGTCGCCGCCCTCGTCGCCGGCATCTACGGCGGCGTGGGCGTCTTCCTCCTGGAGTCCCTCGACATCCCGGCCCGCCGCGACCAGGCCATCTACGCCGGCTTCTCCGTCCTCGCGGGGATCGCCGTCATAGTCGCCGCGATCTTCCTGGAACGCGTCTGCCGCCTCCCGGAGGACGACGACCACACCAACGGCAACGGCGGCCAGCCGTCGGCGGCCTGAAGCACCCGGAGAGGCCCGCTCAGCGGGCCATGATCAGGCTCATCGCCTCGTTGCGCGTAGCGGGGTCCCGCAGCTGGCCGCGCACGGCCGACGTGATGGTCTTCGCCCCCGGCTTGCGCACCCCCCGCATCGTCATGCACATGTGCTCGCACTCGACGACGACGATCACCCCGCGCGGCTCCAGGATCTGCATCAGCGAGTCGGCGATCTGCGTGGTGAGCCGCTCCTGCACCTGCGGCCGGCGCGCGAAGACGTCGACGAGCCGGGCGAGCTTGGACAGCCCGGTGATCTTGCCGTCGGCGGACGGGATGTACCCGACGTGCGCGACACCGACGAACGGGACGAGATGGTGTTCGCAGGAGCTCATCACCTCGATGTCCTTCACGAGCACCATCTCGTCGTGCCCGAGGTCGAACGTCGTGGTCAGCACGTCCTCCGGCTTCTGCCACAGCCCCGCGAATATCTCCCGGTACGCCCGCGCCACCCGCCCCGGTGTCTCCCTCAGGCCCTCGCGGTCGGGGTCCTCGCCGACCGCGATGAGGAGTTCGCGTACGGCGGTCTCGGCGCGCTTCTCGTCGAACTCGCCGATGGTGCCCTCGCCGTCCAGCGTCACGGGGTCGGTCATGTGGCTGCCTCGTTCCTGTGCGGGTCGCGCGTCTGGGTCACGCGCCTGAGCTGCGGGCCTTGGGCCCTGCGGCTGGAAAACGCCGCACCCCCCAGGCTAGGTCCTGGGGGGTGCGGCATCCATTTCGGGCCCGGTGTCAGCCGTCCGTGCGGTCCTCGGGTGCCTCGACCGCCGGGGCGGGTTCGGCGACCGACGCCTTGGCGGTGATCGCCGCGGCCGAGGAGCCGTTCGCGCCGTTCGTCAGGGCCAGCTCCTTGGGGGAGAGCACCGGCGGACGGGTCGACGGGGTACGGCGGGAGGAGCCGGTCCACGCGGGCCGCGCGGGCCGCTTGTGGATCGCGGAGAAGATCTCGGCGATCTCCTCCTTGCCGAGCGTCTCCTTCTCCAGCAGCGCGAGGACGAGGTTGTCGAGGACGTCGCGGTTCTCCACCAGGATTTCCCAGGCTTCGTTGTGCGCGTTCTCGATGAGCTTCTTGACCTCTTCGTCCACCAGGGCGGCGACCTCTTCCGAGTAGTCGCGCTGGTGGGACATCTCACGGCCGAGGAAGGGCTCGGTGTTGTCGCCGCCGAACTTGATGGCGCCGAGCCGCTCGGTCATGCCGTACTGGGTGACCATCGCGCGGGCCGTGGCCGTGGCCTTCTCGATGTCGTTCGCGGCGCCCGTGGTCGGGTCGTGGAAGACCAGTTCCTCGGCCGCGCGACCGCCCAGCATGTAGGCGAGCTGGTCGAGCATCTCGTTGCGGGTGGTCGAGTACTTGTCCTCGTCCGGGAGGACCATCGTGTAGCCGAGGGCGCGCCCGCGGGACAGGATGGTGATCTTGTGGACGGGGTCGGAGTTCGGGGAGGCCGCCGCGACCAGGGCGTGTCCGCCCTCGTGGTAGGCGGTGATCTTCTTCTCCTTGTCCGACATGATCCGGGTCCGCTTCTGCGGGCCCGCGACCACACGGTCGATCGCCTCGTCGAGCATGCTGTTGTCGATGAGCTTCTTGTCGCTGCGCGCGGTGAGCAGGGCGGCCTCGTTGAGGACGTTGCTCAGGTCCGCGCCGGTGAAGCCCGGGGTGCGGCGGGCGACCGCCGCGAGGTCGACGTCCGGTGCGACCGGCTTGCCCTTCTGGTGGACCTTGAGGATCTCCAGACGGCCCTGGAGGTCCGGCGGGTCGACCGCGATCTGCCGGTCGAAGCGGCCCGGGCGCAGCAGCGCCGGGTCGAGGATGTCGGGCCGGTTCGTCGCGGCGATGAGGATCACGCCGCCCTTGACGTCGAAGCCGTCCATCTCGACGAGCAGCTGGTTGAGCGTCTGCTCGCGCTCGTCGTGACCGCCGCCGAGGCCGGCGCCGCGGTGGCGGCCGACCGCGTCGATCTCGTCGACGAAGACGATCGCCGGGGCGTTCGCCTTGGCCTGTTCGAAGAGGTCACGGACCCGGGAGGCACCGACGCCGACGAACATCTCGACGAAGTCGGAACCCGAGATCGAGTAGAAGGGGACGCCCGCCTCGCCGGCGACGGCGCGCGCGAGGAGCGTCTTGCCGGTGCCGGGACGGCCGTAGAGGAGCACGCCCTTGGGGATCTTGGCGCCGACGGCCTGGAACTTGGCCGGCTCCTGGAGGAACTCCTTGATCTCGTGCAGTTCCTCGACCGCCTCGTCGCATCCCGCGACGTCCGCGAACGTCGTCTTCGGGGTGTCCTTGGTGATGAGCTTGGCCTTCGACTTGCCGAAGTTCATCACCCGGGAGCCGCCGCCCTGCATCTGATTCATCAGGAACAGGAAGACGACGACGATGAGGACGAAGGGGAGCAGGGAGAGCAGGATGCCGACGAACGCGTTCTGCTTGGTCGGCGAGACGGTGTACCCGTCGGGGATCTGCTTGTCCTGGTATTTGCTCTGTAGCGTGCCGGCGATGGTCACGCCCTGGTCGCCGATGTAGCTCGCCTGGATCTTCGAGCTGCCCTTGATCTTCTCACCGGACTTGAGCGTGACCTTGATGGTCTGCTCGTCACCTGTGGTGATCTTGGCCGACTCGACCTTGTTGTCGTTGATCGCCTGGACGACCTGGCCGGTGTCCACCGTCTTGTAGCCGCCGGACGAGCCGACGACCTGCATCAACACGACCACGGCAAGGACGGCCAGCACGATCCACATGACCGGCCCACGGAAGTATCGCTTCACGTCCATCCACACGGAGCGGTGCCGCCCCGTCCCTCCTGCCATAGTGAGTTTGATAAGACAGTTCTTCCGACGGTACCCCAGCCTGGGCGGCCACAGCCGCACTCAGGACCCGGCAGTGCCGTCTGCATGCTCCAACGGCGCGAATCCCGCCGGGGTTCCCGACCGCGCCGTATTCCCGCCGTACGGGTTTCCCAGCCGGCTTCTCAGCCTGCTTCTCAGCCGCCGTAGACGTGGGGCGCGAGCGTACCGACGAACGGCAGGTTGCGGTACTTCTCCGCGTAGTCCAGGCCGTATCCGACGACGAACTCGTTCGGGATGTCGAAGCCGACCCACTCGACGTCGATGGCGACCTTGGCCGCGTCGGGCTTGCGCAGCAGCGTGCACACCTTCAGCGATTCGGGCTCGCGCGAGCCGAGGTTGGACAGCAGCCACGACAGGGTCAGGCCGGAGTCGATGATGTCCTCGACGATGAGGACGTGCCGGCCCTTGATGTCGGTGTCGAGGTCCTTGAGGATCCGCACGACGCCGGAGGACTGGGTGCCCGCGCCGTACGAGGACACCGCCATCCAGTCCATCGTGACGGGGGTGGACAGCGCGCGCGCGAGGTCGGCCATGACCATCACAGCGCCCTTGAGGACGCCGACGATGAGCAGGTCCTTGCCCGCGTACTCCGCGTCGATCTTCGCGGCCAGCTCGACGAGCTTGGCGTCGATCTCTTCCTTGCTGATGAGTACCTGCTGGAGGTCGGCACCCATGTCTTTCGCGTCCACCCGCATCACTTTCGTCGCTCGTCCCACCGGCCACCACCCCTGGAGGAGGGGCGGGGATCAGCTCTGCCGGATGACCAGTCTGCCACCCTGCCGCTGGGCGACGACCCGGCCCGGCAGGTTGATGGCCTTCTGGCCGCGCCAGCCGGTGATCAGCCGGTCGATCTCCTCGATGTGCCGGGCGAAGAGGGAACCGGCCGGTGCGCCCGCCTCGATGGCCGCGGTACGCAGGATGCGGCGGCGTACGGCGGGCGGCAGGGCGTAGAGCTTGGCGCACTCCAGGAGGCCCGCCGCGTCCCGTACGGACGTCTCGGCCTGGCGTGCCCAGGTGTCGAGGGCGTCGGCGTCGTCCCGGGAGAGCTGGGCGGTGCGGGCGAGCGCCTCGACGACGCCCTTGCCGAGGGCCTTCTCCAGGGCGGGCAGGCCCTCGTGGCGCAGGCGCGAGCGCGTGTAGGCGGGGTCGGCGTTGTGCGGGTCGTCCCAGACGGGCAGCGACTGGACCATGCACGCCTTGCGGGCGGTCTGCCGGTCGAGCTGGAGGAAGGGGCGCCGGTAACGGCCGCCGGCCCCCGAGACCGCGGCCATGCCGGACAGGGAGCGGATCCCGGAGCCGCGCGCGAGGCCCAGCAGGACGGTCTCGGCCTGGTCGTCGCGGGTGTGCCCGAGGAGGACGGCCGTGGCGCCGTGGCGTACGGCGGCGTCGTCCAGGGCGGCGTAGCGGGCGTCGCGGGCGGCGGCTTCCGGGCCGCCCTCGCGGCCGACCGTGACGGCGGCCGACTCGACGGGGTCCAGGCCGAGTTCGCGCAGTCGCTGGACGACCTCGCGCGCGCGTTCGGCGGAGCCGGTCTGGAGGCCGTGGTCGACGGTGACGCCGCCCGCGCGCAGGCCGAGGCGGGGGGCTTCGAAGGAGAGCGCCGAGGCGAGCGCCATGGAGTCGGCGCCGCCGGAGCAGGCCACCAGGACGAGCGGTGGGGAGGAGGGGGGCGCGGGGTGGTCGTTCTCGGTCAGGATGTCGT
>NZ_LIRL01001064.1 GCF_001419795.1 Streptomyces niveiscabiei | reverse complement strand
GTTGGGGGTGGGGGCGGGCATGACTTCGGCATCGGAGACGTCGAGGTGGCCTCGGCCCGAACTTCGTAGGAAGTAGTCGAGGGGCAACGACGCAAAGAAGCCAGCAGTCAGTACTGTAAATCGCGGCGAAGGCAGCGCCGCGCTCCGCACCGCGTGAATGTGCGTGGCCCCAGGCGGGATCAGCGCAGCGAACAGACTGCGCTCGGTATTGGAAGCGATCATCTCGCGCCAAGCCACCCGATAGAACTCCGTATACGGCCGCATACTCGCCGCTTCCAACAATGCCTCGACCGCTCTGTCGAAGTCGTCGCCCTCTACGTCAAGATCGGCCGTCCGGACATCGTCCTCCGCAGCCGCAACCGCCGCCGGATCATCCCAGAGTTGTGCGAGCCGGTTGTGGTCCACCCAGCGGTCCTGCGCACCAACGAACTGCGAACGTTCCTTTGCCCGGCGGTAGTTCGTACGCGGCACCGCGTCCACCGCCAGGTTCAGGTGGTCCCACGGCTCGTAGTCACGCATGCTCTTCGAGCCACCCTCGGGCGGCTGCTTGTGGTACGGCGTGGCAACGCTGATCAGCGGTCCCTGGAGGATGACGTCCTGCCAGCCGTCGACCGGGCCGGGGGTCCAGGTGAAGTAGCCCGCTGTACGGTCTGTCTTCTCGTTGAACCCGCCGCTGATCCGCGGATTCATTGCGCCCAGGCGGTGAGGCCACTTCCCGAGCGCCACGACGGCCGCTTCTTCTGCCCGTGTCACGGGATAGAGAATCTTAGTCTGGGCAACTGGCAACGGCTTCTCTTCCCCTGCCAGTTCACGCCACTCAGTAAGACGGTTCTCATTCACCGTGATGATTCGGTCCTGGTGCGGACGCAAATCCCACTTTCCCTTGTCCTTCACACCCGGCACCGGACCTTCGCCGTCGTGGCGAACAGACTTGACCAGTACACCGGGATGCAGCAACCAGCTCATGTGCTGGAAGGAGATCTCGGCGTCCCTGCCGTACACGTTGACGCTGAAGTGGCTGCTGTTTCCCACCGGGTTGGCGAAGATCAGCAACTCGTTGGTGAAGTCCGCATGGAACCGCAGATGCCGATAGGCAGCCTCCCGAAGCACCGCCTCCTTCGTCCCCGTCAAATGCGTCGACGGATGAATCAGCCCCGCATTCCCCCGCTCCCCGATCGCCTTCCACGCCGTCAGCATGAACGCCCGATACATATCCGGCCGTGTCCCCACCAGCTCCGGATACGTATCCACCGACGACAGGAACTCCGAAACCCCGGCCACGATCCCCAGCTCGTCCAGATAAAACCTCCGACCCTTGGCCTTGCTCATCAATCCGGCCACGTTCGCCTCGTGGCCAACCTCCGCTTCCTTCCCACCCAGTACGAACCACGGCTCCAGCTCCGCCAGAACCATGTCCTCGTCCCACTCCTGCCGTACCCACGGCGGATTCCCCACCATCACATCGAACCCGCCCTCCATGAACACATGGGCGAAGTCCAACTCCCAGTGGAAGAACCCCCGTTCCTCAGCGATCCGCACGACCACCTCGTACCACGGGAACGTGCTCCCCAGATCCGTCGGCCGAGCCCACGCGTGCTCCTCGATCATGTTCGCGTTGAGCTCCCGCTCCTTCGCGTCCAACTCGTCGAGGTCCTTCACCCCCTCGAAGGACAGGAACGACGCCTGCTTCCCCTCCTCCGCCTCCGCATCGACCCGTCCGACAACCGCCTCAGCGAACTCCAGCCAGTCCTTGAGCGCACGCAACGGCACCCGCCGCTCCGTACTGTCCTTGGGCAGCGCGGTGAGGTCCTTCCCGTTCGGCCGGTACCAGAAGTCGGCGGAACCATCGAGCAGTCCGACCTCCTCCAACGGCCAGAACCACAGCGCACACCAGGCGTCCATGACCTGCTTGAGCCGCCAGTAGGGCGACCCCTGCCGGTGCAAAGCCTCCAGTACGGCGTCCCGGTCCATCGGCGGACGGCGCCGTTCTCCCTCGGCACCCGCCTCTCCGTCACGAGGAACGTCCGTCCCCCACACATCGACGTGCCGAGAGATCTCCTGCTCGGACAGGACCAGCCGCTTCACGACGAGGTCCCAGAGGAACTCCACGCGCCGGGCGAGCCGCATCAGGCGGCCGGTCTCCGTGGCCGCGCCAGGCTCCTCGTCCACGTCCGCAGTACTGCGACTCTGCTCCCCGCTGCTCACGGCGGCGAGGAGCGGCGACTGAGCGGCGCCGGAGAACCCGAAGGACGGCTGTTCCCAGACTTCGATGCCGGGTAGGTCGAAGGCGCCCTGTCCGAGCTTGACCTCCTGCTCCACCTGTTTCTGGAGCGTCTCGGCGGCCGTCTTCCCCTTGGGCGGCGACTTCTTCGTACCCCCCTTGGGGCTGCGCCGCATCGCCGAGCGCCACTTCGTCATCGCCTCGACCAGCTCGGGCTCCAGCCAGTCGACGACGTCACCGTCCACGAGGGCCTTGACCGGCGTCCCCTCCGGCGCCCCCTTCTTCGGCTTGCGGACGCCGACCTTCTCGCCGATGGAGCCCCACCCCGTCGCGGGGAGGAGGAACTGGTGGACCTCGCGGGCCTTCAACTTCTCGGTGAGGGGGACGGCACGGGGTTTCTGCGGGTTCTTGGTGGTGAGCCAGCCCCCGTCCCGCAGGGAGTTGCCGGGGTACACCTTGCGGGCGGCACCGATCAGGGAGTTGCCCCGGCGGAGGTGGAGGCCGTACCAGGGGGCCTTCATGCCCCGGTACATCGTGTTGAGCCAGAGGGAGATCTCCGCGAGCTCGACGGCCGTCTCGTTGAGGTCGACGCCGTACGCGTTGTGGAGGGCGATGTACGCCTTCACCTTCTGGAGCTCGCGCTGGTAGTCCTCCAGATCGATCTCGACGTCGCGCTCGTGCTGGGCGAGCCGGAGGTACAGCTCGGCGATCTGGTTGACGGCCTCGTTGAGGAACGCGCCGGAGCCGAGGGCCGGTTCGCAGATGCGCCAACGCAGGACGTCGGCCGCCTTGATCTCGGCGTTGTCGGGTGACTTGGGGTCGACGTCGCCCTTCTCGCTGAGGCGGAAGCGGAGGGTCTGTTCGACGGTGGCCCGGGTGAGGGACTCGGGGGTGTAGTAGGAGGCGGTGGTCTGGCGGTCGCGGCCGGCGAGACGGTAGACGTACGAACCGACCTTGCGGGGGACGGGGACGCGCTTGTTGGTGTCCGGGTTCAGTTCCGTCGCGACGAAGACACTGTCGTCGGGGCCGTCCGGGTAGCGGCCGGAGTTGACCTGGCTCGCGGTGATCAGCCAGGAACCACCGCTCGGGTCCCCGCCCTTGGCGACCTCGTACAGCGGCTCGTCGGCGATGAAGCCGGTGTACGACATCAGGCCCTCGTACATGGCGCCGAAGTGGTTGATGCTGAGGTTCGTGTAGGAGATGAAGCCACCCCGGCCGCCTTTTCCACGGCCTTCCACGAGGACCAGGTTGCGCAGCACCTCGTGCAGGACCTTGTTGCGCAGGCGCAGGTCCAGATACCGGTCGGGATCGTCGGGGTGCGCGATCCGCTGGTCGACGAGCCTTATCGACTTCGGGTCGAAGAGGCGGGACTTCAGGGCCTCGATGCGGACACCCTCGTAGCCGTCGTCCTCCGCCAGTTCGGCGCTCTCGGCGGCCGGTTCCCGCAGGTCCTCGCGGGAAGTGACCGTGTCGGCGACCGGGTGCCCGGTGAAGACCTTCTCGAAGAGCAGCGCGAGGGAGTCGTGGAAGTGGTACCGGTCGCGGGAGGTGCTGGAGAGCTTCTCCTGGATCACGAGTTCACGCAGACGGGCCACGCTGTAGCCCTTGGCGTACTCCTCGCTCTTCATCGGGAGGACGTCGAGTTCGGGACGGGCCTCCGCGTAGAGGAGGAACAGGATGCGGTAGAGGTAGCGCAGAGACTCCTTGGTGAGGAGTTTCGGCAGCGCCTTGGAATCGGCGAGCGGGCCGGGCAGCCAGACGGGAAGCTCGTCGTGGGTGACGCCTTGCAGGCGGGCGCGTTCCAGGACCTCGTTGGCGATCAGCTGGACGGACTTCTTCAGGCCCTCGCGCAGTTCGTTGGTGACGCCCACAGAGTGGTCCCGGGACTCCGCGACCAGGCGGGCGACGTCGTCGTCCCCGCCGTCCTCGGCCGGCCGCAGCGCCTGGGCTCCGAACAGCGCGGCGATGACGTCGAGTTCACCGGCGCTCGCCCCCTTGAGCCCCTTGCGGGGCAGGGCGATGCCCAGGTCGACGGCCAGGTAGCGGCCTCGCGCGAAGTTCTCCCCGTCGGCGAGGACGACGACCCCGCCGAACAGGAGGAGCGCGTAGCGCGGTGCGTCGTCGGTGGAGAGCAGCCAGGCGGCGAGGTCGGTGACGGTGGTGAGCGTCTTGCCGGAGGCCACCCGGACCGGCGCGGGCAGGCGGTTCGCGGTTCCGTCGCCGCGCGTGGCCGCGACGTCCTCGGCGAAGCCGCCGGTCAGGACGGCGATCCCCGGTTCGTGGTGGGCCACGGGCACGGCGACGGGTCCGGCGACACTCCGTACGGTGAGGTGGCCGGGGTTCGGGACGAAACCGAGGGCTTTCAGGAGTTCGGTGTGCCAGGTGTACAGGTCCGCGCGCCAGGCCTCCTCGGGGGTGTCGCCGTACGCACGCGACTCGGTCTCGGGCTGGAAGGCGGGCAGTTCCCCGGGGTGTGCCTTGAGCGCCTCGGCCGCCGTGCGCTGGGCCTCGGCGGCCACCTGGTCGGGCAGCGCGTTGAACTTCTCCGCCTCACCGCCGATGGTGAGGCGGACGTCGAGGTAGGGGCCGGTGAGGTCGCGCAGGCCCTGCCGGGGGGTGTGGCGGCCCTGGCGTTCCTCGGCCGTCCACTCCTTCAGGCGGCCGGTCCTGAGCTGCTTGGGCAGGATCTCGTCCAGGTAGAAGGACGGGAAGTACTCCCCCTCGTTGATCAGCGCGTCGAACTTCACGCTTGCCGCTCCTGCCGGATCGCTTCGGTGGTGGGTCGTACGGTCATGCGCTCGGCTCCAGGACCGCGAGGACCCGGATCATCGGGTCGTCTCCGGTCGTCCGCAGCCGGATCGCGGCCTTCTCCAGGTTCTCGGCGGCCCGGTCGCGGGCGCTTCGTCCGCCGCTGATGCCGATGCCGGGCAGCCGCTCCTGCCGCCAGAGGCCGACCTGGCGCTCGTACGCGCGCAGAGGCTCGTCGATGTGCTCGTCCGCCTCGGCCCTGCGGCGTTCCATCTCGGCGCGGGTCGCGGTGACGGACGCCGGGACGTACTTCTGGAGCGCGGCCGGGTCGCCCGGGGCGAAGTGGTCCGGCATCTCGGGGCCGAGGCCGAGTTCGGCGAGCAGCGGGCGGGTGAGCTCGCGGACCCGGGGTTCGTCCTGGCCCAGGCGGTCGACGGCCAGCCAGGCCACGACCGTGGGACGGCCGTCCTGGTTGGACCACATGCCCTGGGTGAGGAAGACAGGGTCCGGGACCCGGGCGCGATCGACCTGGATCACGGGCGCCTGCTGGCGGCCCAGCTGGACCAGGACCTTGTCGCTGATCCAGTCCAGGACGGGATGCAGTTCGCCGACGTAGTGGACGTCCGGCCACAGCGACATCGAGTCCGCGTCCTCACGGGCCCGGCGCAGGGAGTCGGCCGCGTCCTCGCGGCTGAAGGTGAGCTTCACGCGGCTGGTGATGCCCTGATCGCGGACATACCCGGCGGGGAGGACGTCGAGCCGGTCGGCGAGGTCCTCCGGGGTGTCGAAGCTGAGGTCGGTGCCGTTGACCGTGGTGTCGAGGCGGAACGCCTCCAGATCGGCGAGCTCCTCCAGGCCGGTGAGGAGGTAGTCGCGGCGGTCGGTGAACAGGCGCAGCTCCTGGGCGACCGGGATGGGGGCGAGGTCCTCGGTACCGGCGGCCTGCGCGGCCTCGGGTGTCTGCGGGGTGTCGTCGAAGGCGAAGCCCAGGTCCGGGTCGTCGTCGAAGTCGCCGAAGTCGTCGTCGAAGCTGTCGTCGTACGTGTCCGCGGCCGTGCCGAACTCGGCGTTCAGCTGCTGGGCCAGCGGCAGGTCGCCGCCGTCCGCCAGGGAGTCCAGGGGGGCGACCTGAAGGTCGTCCACCGCCTGCTGCGGCTCCTCGCCCTTGAGGAGCGCCTCCATGACGCGGATCTCCTCGCGGTCGCCGTCGTTCTCCTTCGTCGCCGCCTCCACGGCACCGAGGATCGCGTGGACCTTCTCCTCGCGGGTGAGGACCTTCTCCGCGATGTCGGTGTCGTCGAGCGCGCCCGGGGTCGCCGTCCTGAGGATCATCGCGCGGAACTCGGGCCGCTCGGTCTGGCCGTAGCGGTCGATACGGCCATTGCGCTGCTCGACCCGGATCAGGCTCCAGGGCAGGTCCCAGTGGACGAGGTGATGGCACTGCCGGTGCAGGTTGACACCCTCGGAGGCACCGTCACCGGTCAGCAGCAGCCGTACGTCACTGCCCGCGCGGGCGAACTCGTCGACGTACTCGCGCTGCATCTCGTCGGAGACACCGCCGCTGTACATCACCTTGACGGCGGCCTTGGCGTCGTCCTCGTCGGTCCAGCCGAGCAGCGGCGGGAGGACCTGGCCCAGCCAGTCGAGGGTCTCGCGGCGCTCGGAGAAGACGACGGCGCGCGTCGTGCTGCCCGCCCGTACGCCGATCTCCCCCAACTCCTCGACGAGACCGGCGAGTTTGGAGGCGGCAGCTGTCCCGTCGACGGCGTACGCACGCTCTATGGCGCGGGCCAGTTCCAGCAGGCGCAGGAGTGAGGCGGTCTCGGGGGTGCTCGACTCGACACCGGCGGGCGGATCGTCGGTGATCTTGTGCTGGACGGGGAGCTTGAGGCGGGCGCGGGCCGTCGCGAACAGGGCGCGGTGGGAGGAGAGGAACGACTTGAGCAGGACGTAGGGGAAGAGGCGGTCCTCGGTCCGGCCCGCCCGCGCGTCCGGCCGGTTAAGCCAGTGTTCGGCGAGTTCCTGGAAGACCTTCTCCTCCAGGTCGTTCGCCTCGCAGCGGACCGGGCGGGAGTCGCCTCGCGGCGCCCAGTGTCCCTGGAGCTGCCGGCCCACCTCGGCGCTGACCTTCGTACGGCGCAGCATGAGGTGTTCCAGCTCCTCCTTCTTCGGGTCGTTCGCGTCCTTGACCGCCATCGGGTCGAGGAGGCGGATCAGCCCGGTGAAGGCGGACATGCTGCCGTTGTGCGGGGTCGCGCTCGCCAGGATCAGCGCGTCCGTGCGCTCGGCCAGCAGGTCGGCGAGGGCGCGGCGGTCGCTGCCCTGGTTGATGAGGTTGTGGGACTCGTCGATGACCACGGCGTCCCAGTGGATGGGCTCCAGCCACGGCCGGTAGCGCTTCTGGTTCTTGAGCGTGTCCATGGAGATGATCACGCGCTTGTAGTACGTGAACGGGTTGCGGCCGACCGGGATCTTGCGCTCGATGCGGGCGATGCCCGCGCTGTCGAGCCGGACCAGCGGCAGGGAGAACCGCGTCCACATCTCGTGCTGGAACTGTTCGAGGACCGGTGCGGGGGTGACGACCAGGATGCGCTCACCCCTGCCGCGCCGGATCAGCTCGCCGAGCAGCACACCGATCTCCAGCGTCTTGCCGAGGCCCACCACGTCACCGATCAGCAGCCGGGGCCGCAACGGGTTCGCCAGCGCCTTGACCGCGGGCCGCAGCTGGTAGTCCATGCGGTCCAGGAGGAAGCCGTCGGTCAGCGCCAGGCGCCGCTCCTTCTGCGGGAGGGGTGTCTTGCGCAGCACCGCCTCCAGGAAGAGGCGGCCACGCCGGAAGTGCGGCGATTCGTCGGGGACGAGCCGGGTGTTCTCGGGGAGCAGGACACGGGGTTCGTCCATCGTGGGCGCGAGGAATCTGGCCTCCTGGCCCCGGACCAGATCGGAGGCGCCGATCGCCTCGATCAGGTGCTCGCCGGAGCGCAGCAGCCTGCTGTTGCGGACCATCCACTCCTCGTCCCGTACCTCGATGACGGTGCCGGGGGGCGGAGGGCCGTCGAGCGCGGGCATGGCGGGGTCCTTTCGGGTGGTGCGGAGCGTGGTCGAGCGTAGCGCCGGAGGGGCTACAGGTCCCTTCGGTGCGCGTAACGCTCGCGCAAGTCGTCGGCGACCTGACGGACTGCGCGCGGGAGAGGCTTCGGGGTCTGCCGGACGGGAGCCTGCGGCTCCTCGGCTTCGGGCTGCCGGGGCGGCGGAAGCGGGTAGCTCGTGGGTGCCGGGGATT
>NZ_LIRL01001063.1 GCF_001419795.1 Streptomyces niveiscabiei | reverse complement strand
GACGCGGAGGGGGCCGGGGCCCGTTCGGCGGGTATGGCGGCGTCTTCTGTCATGCCCCCAGCAATTCCCTCCACGGGGTCGTGACATGCGTCACAAGTGGCCGGAAACAGCGGCGACAAGGCCGTCCGGGCATTGATTCGCGCGGTCTCCACAGCGCCCTCACGCCGCCGATCAAAGGCGGACGGCTCGCATGATGGGGGCTGAGCCGGAACGGGCGATCGGCGAGACCCCCAGGAGATTCCCGACGGTACGGGGAGAGGGAAGACCATGACCGAGGTGACCGCGGGCTGCGGAAATCTGCCCGCCGCCTTCACGAGTTTCGTCGGCAGACGGCAGGAGACCGCCGAGCTCCGCCGCCTGCTGGACACCCGCCGGCTGCTGACGCTCACGGGGACGGGCGGCGTGGGCAAGACCCGGCTCGCGCTGGAGGTGACCGCGGCGTCCGCGCAGGCGTTCACGGACGGCGTGTGGCTGGTGAACCTCGCCCCCGTGTCCGACCCGTCGGCGGTGCCGGCCGCAGTGGCGAGCGCGCTGCGAGTGCCCGACCGCGGGGCACGCCCCTTCACCGACCAGCTCACGGGCTACCTGGCCGGCCGGCACACCCTGCTGGTGCTGGACAACTGCGAGCACCTCGTCGACGCGTGCGCCGACCTGGTCGCCACCCTCCTGCCGGCCGCCCCCCGGCTGCGCGTCCTCGCCACGAGCCGCCACACCCTCGGCGTCACGGGCGAACACGTCCACGCCCTCGCGCCGCTCGCGCGGGACGAGGCGGTGCAGCTGCTGCGGGACCGGGCCGCCGCCGTCCGGTCGGGGTACGCCGACGACGAGCCCGACGACGAGATCGCGCGCCTGTGCACCGGCCTGGACCACCTGCCGCTGGCCATCGAACTGGCCGCGTCCCGGCTGCGCACGCTGAGCGTCGGGCAGCTCACCGACCGGCTGGAGGACCGCTTCGCGCTCCTGACGGGCGGCAGCCGGACGGCACCGGCCCATCAGCGCACCCTGCGCGGGATGATCGACTGGAGCTACGAGCTGTGCGCCCCGGCCGAGCGGCTGCTGTGGAACCGCCTGTCCGTCTTCGCCGGGGGGTTCAGCCTGGAGGCCGCCGAGGCCGTCTGCCACGGGGACGGCATCGACGAGGCCGAGGTGCTCGACCTCCTCGACCGGCTCGTCACCCAGTCCGTCGTCCTCACCTGCGCGCTGAGCGGCCGGCCGCGCTACCGGCTGCTCGAAGCCATCCGCGAGTACGGCCGGGAGCGGCTCGCGGACTCCGGCGAACTGGACGGAGTACGCCGCCGGCACCGCGACCACTTCCTCACCGTCGCCCAGCGCGTCGACCGGGACTGGTACGGCCCCGGCCAGGAGGAGAACCTCGCCCTGCTGCGCACGGAGCACACCAACCTGCTGGCCGCCCTCGACCACGACGGCGAGCCCCGCACCCGTCTCGCGCTGGTCGCGGCCCTCCGCTGGCACTGGTGCGCGGGCGGTTTCCTCAGCGAAGGGCGCCGCCAGGTCGAGCGCGTACTCGCCGCCGCGCCCGACCCCTGCGCCGAACGCGCCCGCGCACTCCTCACCGCCGTCGCGATCGCGCAGACCCAAGGCGACCTGACGGCGGCCGACCGCCTGCTGGACGAGGCCGAGGAGCTGGGCCGGCGTCTTGGCGACGCGTGGGTGCGCACGCAGGCGGACGGCCTGCGCGGGGTGTCCGCGCACTACCGGGGGCAGCCTCAGGAGAGCGTCCGCCGCTCCGAAACGGCCCTGGCCGCCATGACCGCGCTGGGCGACGAACACGAGGCCGCCTCCTGGCGGCTGGCGCTGGCCTGCCTCCAGGCGTACGCCGACGATCCCCGGGCGGCGCACACCGGCGCGCGGTTCGTCGCCACCGCCCGGGCGTGCGGGGAGCGGTGGGGCCGCGCCCAGGTGCTGATGGCCCTGGGCCACCACGCCTGGGCCCGCGGCGACCGTGCGGCCACCGAGAACCTGGTCACCTCCGCGCTGGAGTGCATGCGCGGCCTCGCCGACCACACGATGGTCGCGCGGATGCTGGAACTGCTCGCCTGGTCCACCGCCGCCGGCGGCGCCCACGAGCGGGCCGCCCGGCTGCTCGGCCTCGCGGACGCCCTGTGGCGGGACGCCGGCAGTTCGGTCCGCGCGTTCGGAACGCGGATGGCCGAACAGCACGCGCGCTGCGAGCACGCCGCGATCGAGGCGCTGGGGGAGACGGCGTACCGGAAGGCGTTCGCCGCGGGCGGCAGACACCGATGCCCCGTCCAGGCCGTCGACGACGCGCTCGCCGGGCCGGACGGGGATGGGGACGGGGACGGGGGGCAGGGCACCAGCGCTGGCGAAGCCGACCCCGGCATGCCGGCAGACGGGAACGGACGGCAGAGCAGCACCGCCGGTGAAGCCGCTGCCGGCATGCGGCCGGACGAGAACGGGCGGCAGAGCAGCACCGCCGACGAAGCCGATCCCGGCATGCGGGCGGACGGGAACGGGAGGCACAAGACCGCCGCCGACCACGCCAACGCCCACAGCCACGCCCACGCCAACGCCAACGCCAACG
>NZ_LIRL01001062.1 GCF_001419795.1 Streptomyces niveiscabiei | reverse complement strand
GGTGAAGAGGGCGGTGAGGAGGGCGCCCGTTGGTGGGGGCGTGGGGTTCGTCAGGTGGTGGATGCCGGTCGCGCCCAGGTCGCTCAACTCGTGGGCCTCGGCCACCACATGGTCGACGGGGACGATGTCGAAGGGCTCGTCGGGGAGCGCCCGGACACGGGGGCGGACCGTGGGCGGCACCGCCCGGTAGTACGCCGCGATGAGCTGCTGGATCTTGTACGCCCCGCTCGGCGTCCCGGGGTACGCCAGGGTTTCGCTGTGCCCCACGACCACCGACGGCCGCAGCACCCGTACGGGCATGTCCCGCACCTCCAGCAGCATCCGCTCAGCGGCGATCTTGCTCAACTCGTACGGCGTCCGCGCGGTCGAGGGCGACGCCGGGACCTCCCCGATCGCGCCGGTCGCCGTGCCCGCGACGTACGCCGTACTCAGGTAGTTGAACCCGACGGCGTCCACCGCACGCGCCAACTCCAGCATCCGGCGCGTGCCGTGGACGTTGGTGCGGAACGTCGTGCGCCAGGTGGAGCGGCGGAAGTGGAGGACGGCGGCGGAGTGCCAGACCTCGACGCGGGCCGCCGTCCGCAGCGGGAACGGCGTCGCGAGGTCGCCCTCCACGATCCGAGTACGTCTCAACGCCCCTGCCAGGACGCCGGGTTGGACGGCGTACGCCGACGCCGCGCGTCTCAGCGTGTCGTGCAGACGCGCCCCCGGCGCCCGGACCAGGCACACGAACTCGTCGTCCGTGTGCTCCGCCAGCCGCAGCAGAAGTGCCGCGCCGATCAAGCCGGTCGATCCGGTGATGAGGTGGGTCGTGGACATCAGTGTTCCCAAGTACGCAGAACCAAGGCCGTGTTGTGCCCCCCGAAACCGAAGGAGTGGCTGACGGCGACCGCCGGGGCGGCGGTGCGGGCGGCGGTGACGAGGTCGAGTCCGGCCGCGTCGGGCGTCAACAGCCCGGCGATCGGGGGGACTTGGCCGTACGACAGGGTCAGTGCCGTGAGTGCCGCCTCCACCGCCCCCGCAGCGCCCAGCAGATGGCCCAGCGCCCCCTTCGCGGAGGTCACGGACGGCCCGTGCGGAAAGCAGCGGGCGATCAGCGCGGCCTCCGCCTTGTCGTTCAACGGGGTCGACGTGCCATGGGAGTTGACGTGATCCACCTCGGCGGCGCCCACTCCGGCCGCCGCCAACGCCCCACGCACCGCCCGCTCAGCACCCCTCCCCGCCGGGTCCGGCGCCACGGCATGATGCGCGTCGCCACTCGCCCCGTACCCGGCGAGGACCGCATACCCCCGCCGCCCCCGCCGCCGAGCGTCAACTCCCCGCTCCAGCACGAGAA
>NZ_LIRL01001061.1 GCF_001419795.1 Streptomyces niveiscabiei | reverse complement strand
GCAGTTCGAATCTGCCCGGGGGCACCATGTATTACCGCTCCGACCTGGGGTTTATCCCTCAGGGGGAGGGGGTCTATTCGGCCTCGGACTCGTCGTCCGAGGCCGTTTGCGTGAGCGGACGGGAAGTCGATCTCCCAAGCGCCTCCTAACGGATCAGCTCCGTTCGGCACGGGTTCCGTGTCGGGCTCCTCCGCATCGACGGGCTTGAGCTCCGCTTCAGGGAGCAGGCACTGCGGATCGAAGTTTGCGACGACTGCCCGGGGTCTGTTCCTCGTCGCCCTTGTCTCAGACCAGTCCGGACGGCGGGAGAGCACCAGAATGCGGTCACGCAGATCATCGGCAAGGCCAAGTACGTGAACAGGTCCACAGCGGTCTGTAGTCGCTTGCGCGTGGCGCGGCTCGCGTCGTCGCGGTGGTAGATCTCCCAGCCGAACACTGCGCCGTGAGCGCCGCTGATCTCGGCCAGCCGCGGTCCCGACTGATCGCGGATGTGGCGGCCGACCGCCGAGATCTTCTCGTCGTTGACCAGGTAGGTCCAGCCCAGGACCAGGCAGATCACAGGGATGGCGAGCAGCAGTTGAGCCTGCCTGCTCTGGACGGTGATCGCCAGGACCGCGGTGGACGCGGCGAGCGTGAAGTAGAGCAGGTTGTCGCGGAATCCTATCCGCAGGTACTTGCACTCCAGGAAGGTGCGGATCGCACGAGAGGCCAGTTCGCCGGGCGACGCCGCGGGAGCCTCCTGGGCCCGGTGCAGCCAACGGATCTCGGCCCAGTCCTCCGGTCAGCCCGATCCGTTCACGCCTGAACCGTCGAATCCGACCGCGCTTCGGCGTTCGGTGCGTCCTGCGGCCCAGGGTTCCGCGAGGTTCACGTCGCCGGATGGTGCGGTGCTCACCGGTGTGGCCACGAGGTCAGTGGCGCCGCTGGTCTGCTCCGATCTCCTGATGCAGGTCCACCACGCCGCGAGGGCTCGCTGGTCGGATGCCGGCCGACGGGGAGGGGGTGAGCGAGATCAGCATGCCGGACGGATGGCAGACAGTACGCTGAATCCAGCGGGATCGAGCCCGCAGCACAGTGTCCGGGAGGTGCTTCATGACGGCCGAGATGGTGGCCCCGGCATGGATGCATGAGCAGATCACAGCGCAGGAGTACGACTCCTGGTCCGAGGAACAGTGCGCCGGCATCGAGATCGTGGACGGAATGGTCGTCGTGAGTCCGAGTGCGTCCAAGCGGCACAACCGGCTCGCCCGGATTCTGGCGAACGCCCTGGATGCCGCCGCGGGCCCGGAGTGGAACGCCGACACCGACTTCGACGTCCGGCTCCAAGACGTCCCCCTCACCAATCGCCGCCCGGACGTCGTCGTGTACCGCGCAGACACGATCGACATCACCCCCACCCGCCCTGAGCACGTGCTGCTGGTCGCGGAGGTGGTGTCGCCGGGCTCGGAGACCACCGACCGGATCGTGAAGGTCGACCAGTACGCCAAGGCTGGCATCGGCTTCTACTGGCGGATCGAGCAGGCCGCGACAGGCGTGCCTCTCGTGTACACCTACGTTCTCGACCCCGCGACGAAGACCTACCGGGACGGAGACGTGTTCACCGGCGTCCTCAAGGTAGCGGCCCCCTTCCCGGTGGAGATCGACCTCGGCCAGGTCTGACCACGCGCAGTTCGAATCTGCCCGGGGGCGGTGGGGTCAGGGCTGGCCGGTCGCCTGTCGGCAGGCGTGGGCGTAGGCGAGTACGAGGGGACGGTGGTCGTCGGTGCGCCAGGCGAGGGCGAGGTGGCTGGGGGAGAGGCCGTGTACCGGGCGGGTGATGACGCCGCCCAGGGTGATCAGGGGGGCGTTGCCTGCGGCCAGGAGGCAGATGCCGCGGCCGTCGACGAGTGCTTCGTACGTCTCTTCGGTGCTGGCGATCTCGGCCGCGATGTGGGGCGGACTGTCGCCGCGGGCGTCCAGCGCGAGCCAGTGGTCCCGTAGGGGGCCGGCGGCCTCCGGGAGTGCAAGGAAGGGTTCGTTCAGGAGGTCGGCGAAGTCGAGGGTTTCCTTGGTGGCCAGGGGGTGCTTCTCGGAGAGGGCTACCAGGCGGGGTTCCTCGGCCACGACCAGCCAGGTGTAGCGGTCGGGGTCGGGGAGGGGGAGCCAGATGAAGGCGAGGTCGGTGGAAGAGTCCGCGAGGCCCGCGGTCGCGTCCTCCCAGCCGACCTGGCGCAGTTTCACGGTGGCGTCGGGATGGGCGTCGGTGAACCGGGATCTGATGGCCGGCAGCAGGCCGCCCCGGCCGGGGCTGGTGCTCATGCCCACGCGGAGGGTCGTCCGCTGCCCGGCCCTGACGGCCTCGACCGCTTCCTTCGCGGCGTCCCAGGCGGCGAGCACCTGGTGGGCGTGGGGCAGCAGCGCGGCGCCCACCGGCGTGAGCCGGACGCCCTGCCGGTCCCGCTCGAACAGCGGCGCGCCGAGCTGCCGTTCCAGCATCCGGATCTGCTTGCTCAGCGCGGGCTGGGAGACGAACAGCCGCTCGGCGGCGCGGGTGAAGTGCAGTTCCTCCGCCACGGCGGCGAAGTACCGGAGGTCTCTGCCGTGCACGTCCATAACCATGGGTTATCACGGGAGGTCTTGGACGGGTGAACGATTTTCCCGGCAGGGTCGGGGCCGGAAGATCCGCAGCACGGTCCTGGGAGGGATGTCCGATGAGCAAGGTATGGCTGGTGACCGGGGCGAGCAGCGGCTTCGGCCGGGCGATCACCGAGGCGGCGGTCGCCGCCGGGGACGTGGTCGTGGCGACCGCGCGCCGCGTCGACGCGCTGGCCGGCCTGGTCGCCGCGCACCCCGACCAGGTCGAGGCGCTGCCGCTCGACGTCACCGACACGGCGGGGATCCAGGCCACCGTGCGGGACGTGGTGGACCGTCACGGCAGGATCGACGTCCTGGTCAACAACGCCGGGCGCAGTCACGTCGGGGCCGCCGAGGAGACGACCGACGCCGAACTGCGGTCCCTGTTCGACCTGCACGTCTTCGGGCCCGCCGCGCTGGTCCGGGCCGTGCTTCCGCACATGCGCGCCCGGCGCGGCGGCGCGATCGTCCAGATGAGCAGCATGGGCGGCCGGATGTCCTTCGCCGGGTTCTCCGCCTACAGCGCCACGAAGTTCGCCCTGGAGGGGTTCTCGGAGGCGCTGGTCGAGGAGGTGCGCCCGCTCGGTGTCAAGGTGCTGATCGTCGAGCCCGGTGCCTTCCGCACCCGTCTGATGGGCAGCATCAGCGTCAGTGAGGAGATCGCCGACTACGCCGGGACGGTCGGCCCCACCCGGCGGATGGCCCAGACCGCCGGCGGCACGGAACCGGGCGACCCGGCGAGGGCCGCGGCGGCGATCCTGGCCGCCCTCGACGCCGAGCGGACCCCGCTGCACCTGCCCCTGGGCAGCGACGCGGTCGACGCGGTCCTCGGCCATCTCGACGCCGTCCGCTCCGACGTCACCGCTTGGGAGAAGACCGCTCGCGACACGGCTTACCCGAGCTGAGGAGGCGGGATCGTGGCTCTGTCGTAGGGGGGTACTGCGCGGGGTGGCGGGGTGGTCCTGTCGTACGGCGGTATTACGCCGGTCGGGGAGCGTAGCTCCGGAGTACGGCGGTATTACGCCGATCTGGGGCCGTAGCCCCGGAGTACGGCGGTACTACGCCGATCGGGAACCGTAGCCCCGGAGTACGGCGGTACTACGCC
>NZ_LIRL01001060.1 GCF_001419795.1 Streptomyces niveiscabiei | reverse complement strand
CTGGAGGGCGGCCGGGGAGGGGCGGGTGGCGTAGCGGTCGGCCAGGGACTCGCGGGCGATCTTCTCCTGGAGCTTGAGGATTCCCTGGAGCAGCGCCTCGGGGCGGGGCGGGCAGCCGGGGACGTACACGTCGACGGGGATGATCTGGTCGACGCCCTTGGTCACCGAGTACGAGTCCCAGTACGGGCCGCCGCAGTTGGAGCAGGCGCCGAAGGAGATGACGTACTTCGGCTCGGGCATCTGCTCGTACAGCCGCTTCACGGCCGGCGCCATCTTGTCGGTGACCGTGCCCGATACGACCATCAGGTCGGCCTGGCGGGGTCCCGGCGCGAACGGGATCACGCCGAGCCGGATGAAGTCGTGGCGGGCCATGGACGCGGCGATGAACTCGATCGCGCAGCAGGCGAGGCCGAAGTTGAAGACCCACAGGGAGTAGCGGCGGCCCCAGTTGAGGACGACCTTCATGGGTTCGGGGGCGAGCCGGGCGAGTGCGCCGAGGCGTTTGGGTTCGGGGAGGTACACGGGTGACGGGGCTACGGCAGCGACCTCGCTCGCCGGCGGCGTACCTGTAATACCCGTAGTACCCGCAGTACCTGTAATACCCGTCATACCTCCGGCACCCTCGCCGCTCCCGGCGACCGTCATACCCGTAGTCCCTCCGGCCGACCCCGGCCCCGTGCCCATCGGCCCCGTACTCATACCCGTCGGCCCCGTCTCCGGTGTCACGCCCATTCCAGGACGCCCTTCTTGTATGCGTACAGCAGCCCCACGGTCAGGAACCCCAGGAAGATGAACATCTCGACGAGGGTGGTCGCGCCGTAGCCGTCGGCGGCGAAGACCGTCGCCCAGGGGAAGAGGAAGATGGAGTCGACGGCGAAGATGACGTACAGGAAGGCGTAGACGTAGTACCGGACCTGGGTATGAGCCCAGCCCTCGCCGACCGGGTCGACGCCGCACTCGTACGTCATGAGTTTTTCCGGCGTCGGGACGACGGGCCGCAGCAGGCGGCTCGCGCCGAACGCCACGGCCACGAACAGCACGCCGACGACGGCGAGCAGTCCGACGGCCGAGTACGACTGGAAGTAGTCCGCCGCGAGCGCGGTCCCCGGGGCGCCGGTCGATTCCCGCACGTCCGTCCCTTCGCTGCCGAGTTGTCAGAGCCGTCAGAGCTGTCTGTTGTCGCGTACTCACGGGAGTCTAGGCCCTGCTAAAGGGACGGTAAGCGGGTCGTCACGCCACTTCTGGTGGGGGTGGGGTTTTCCCCCGGGGCCCGGCGGTGGGGAACGCCATGGCGCCGCCGCCCGGCACACGGCAGGCTGGCCGTATGACCGCGAAATCCCTGGCTCCCGACGAGCCCCTCCCTCCCCCGCGCCCCGCTCTCGACGCGGTGACGTGGAAGGAGATCACCCATCTCGTGCTCAACCTGCCGGTCGCGCTGACCGGTTTCACGTACGCCGTGACGATGCTGGCCGTCGGCGCGGGGCTGACGGTGACCGTCGTCGGGCTGCCGCTGCTGGCGTTCGGGCTGATGGGCGCGCGGGCGATGGGGCGGTTCGAGCGGGCGCGGGCGCGGGTGCTGCTCGGGGTGCGGGTGGAGGAGCCGTCGAAGGTGCCGTGGCGCCGGGGGCGCGGGTTCCTGCCGGTGCTGTGGACGGCGCTGAAGGACCCGGTCGGCTGGCGGACGGTGCTGTACGACGTGGTCAGGCTGCCGTGGGGGATCCTCACGTTCACGGTCGCCGTCACCTCGCTGTTCGTGGCGTGGCCTCTCCTCCCCTATCTGGCGCGGGCGTTCGCGAACATGGACCGGGCGATGGTGCGGGCGCTGCTGTCGCCGTCGGACGAACTGGAGCGCCGGATCGCGGAGTTGGAGTCGGACCGGGGGGCCGTGGTGGACACGGCCGCGGCGGACCTGCGGCGCATCGAGCGAGATCTGCACGACGGGGCGCAGGCGCGGCTCGTCAACCTCGCGATGGGGCTCGGGCTGGCCAAGGAGAAGCTGCTCGAAGACCCGGACACGGCCGCGGAGATGGTCGCGGAGGCGCACGGTGAAGTGAAGCTGGCCTTGCAGGAGTTGCGTGATCTGGCGCGCGGCATCCACCCGGCGGTCCTCACCGACCGGGGGCTCGACGCGGCGCTCTCCTCCGTCGCCTCCCGCTGCACGGTGCCGGTGAAGGTCACCGCCGACCTGCCGACCCGGCCCGCGCCGGCCATCGAGGGGATCGCCTACTTCACGGTCTCCGAGCTGCTCCAGAACATCAGCAAGCACAGTGGCGCGCGGTCCGCTTCGGTGGACGTGTGGCGGTCCGACGAACGGCTGCTGATCCAGGTGAGCGACGACGGGCAAGGGGGCGCGAGCCTCGACAGGGGGACGGGGATGCGGGGGCTGGCGGACCGGCTGGACGCGGTCGACGGGCTGTTCGTCGTGGACTCGCCGCCGGGGGGCGGTACGACGGTGACGGCGGAACTGCCGTGGCGGGACCGGGGGTAGCTCCGGAGGGGTAGTTCTGAGGTATGGGGTCGCTCGTAGCCCTCACGGTCGTACGACTGTGAGGGCTACGGGTATGAGGGCTACGGGTATGACGGGGCCCGCCCGCGCCGCCCCGCCCCGAGGCCCTCGGCCTAACCGGGTACGACCGCGGAGGTAGGGATAACCCCCCACCCGAGACGCCGACGGACTCCATGGCTCCCCCGGCCCCCACCCGCGACCCTGGTGGTACGGCAGACGGTGCACGACGAGCGGAACGGGACGGAGCCATGGCCATGCAGGGCGTGGAGTACGGGAGCTACGGGGAGTACGGGGAGCCCGAGCGGCGTCATCGGCTGCCGGCGGCGCTGCGGGCCCCGTTCGAGGGGCGCAGCTGGCGGGAGTTCGGGTACGTCCTGCTGAGCCTCCCGATCAGCGTCGTGTTCTTCAGCTACACGGTGACGATGCTGTCGGTGGGCGTCGGCCTCATGGTGTCGTTCCTCGGGGTGCCGCTGCTGGCCGTCGCGCTGGCGGGCTGCCGGGGTTTCGGGGCGCTGGAGCGGGCCCGCGCGCGCGGGTTGCTCGGTATGGAGATCGGTGACCCGGCGCCGCCGCGCCCGCGCAAGCGGACCCTGATGGGCTGGGTGGGCGCGGTCCTCAGGGACGGCGCGTCGTGGCGGCACGTGCTGTACTCGCTGCTGCAACTCCCGTGGGCGGTCTTCACGTTCACCGTCTCGGTGACGCTCTGGTCGATCGGCTGGATGATGCTGACGTACCCGCTGTGGTTCTGGGTGTTCCCGATGTACGCGGGCCAGGACGGCCTCCAGCTGTACGGCGACGGCACGCACCGGATCTACCTGGACAACCCGTTCGAGATCACCGTGACCGCGCTGATCGGCCTGGTGTTCACGATGGTCACGCCGTGGATCGTGCGCGCGCTGACGACGGTGGACCGGCTGATGGTGCACGGCCTGCTGGGACCGTCGCGGCTGGCCTCGCGCGTGGTGGAGCTGGAGTCGGACCGGGGCGTCGTGATCGACACGGCCGCGGCGGACCTGCGCCGGATCGAGCGGGACCTGCACGACGGCGCCCAGGCCCGCCTGGTCAACCTGGCGATGGATCTGGGCCTGGCGAAGGAGAAGCTCCGCGAGGACCCGCAGGAGGCCGCGCGGATGGTCTCGGAGGCGCACGGCGAGGTGAAGACGGCGCTCCAGGAGCTGCGTGACCTGGCGCGCGGCATCCACCCGGCGGTCCTCACCGACCGGGGCCTGGACGCGGCGCTGTCCTCGGTCGCCTCCCGCTGCACGGTCCCGGTGCAGGTGGACGTGGACCTCGACGAGCGGCCCGCGCCGGCCATCGAGGGGATCGCCTACTTCACGGTCTCCGAGCTGCTCCAGAACATCAGCAAGCACGCGCGCGCGACGATGGCGTCGGTGGACGTGTGGCGGGTGGAGAACCGGCTGATGCTCCAGGTCGTCGACAACGGGGTGGGCGGCGCCGACACCTCCGGCGGGTCGGGGCTCGCGGGACTCGCGGAGCGGCTGGACGCGGTGGACGGGATCCTGGTGGTGGACTCTCCGGCCGGGGGGCCGACGCGGGTGACGGCGGAGCTGCCGTGGCGGGCGGAGCGGATCTGATCGTCGTCCATGAGGGCGTTGTTCCGGTCAGGAACGGTCGACTGTGACCGTTCCTGACCGAAACATTGTCCTGGGGAGGGCCGGAACGATGTCCCAAGAGGACCGAAACTCCGCCCTTGGTGACCGAAACTCCACCCCATAGGGGTCACTATCACGCCGTTTTCCGTCGTCGATCGGTCCTCTAGGAGCACATGGAAGCCTGTTCCGTGGCTCCCGGAACCCCTTGAAGAGGGGTCGGGTCGTCCTTGGGGACGATCCGTTCGGCTCCGGGCCTGGGATGCTGGGTGCGCACGCAGCCGTACAGCTACCGGGGGGCCGGAATCGTGGAGGACAGGGTGCGAGTCGTCATCGCGGAGGACTCGGTGTTGTTGCGGGAGGGGCTGACCAGGCTGCTCACCGACCGGGGGCACGACGTGGTCGCCGGGGTCGGGGACGGGGACGCGCTCGTCAAGACGATCACGGAGCTGGCCGCCGAAGGCGCGCTGCCGGACGTGGTCGTCGCGGACGTGCGCATGCCGCCGACGCACACGGACGAAGGGGTGCGGGCCGCCGTACAGCTCCGCAAGGCCCATCCCGGGCTCGGGGTGCTGGTGCTGTCACAGTACGTGGAGGAGCGTTACGCCACCGAACTGCTGGCCGGTTCCAGCCGCGGGGTGGGATACCTGCTCAAGGACCGGGTGGCGGAGGTCCGCGAGTTCGTGGACGCCGTCGTGCGCGTCGCGCAGGGGGGTACGGCGCTGGATCCCGAGGTCGTCGCGCAGCTCCTCGGCCGTAGCCGCAAGCAGGACGTGCTGGCCGGGCTCACGCCCCGGGAGCGGGAAGTACTAGGCCTTATGGCTGAAGGACGGACCAACTCGGCGATCGCCAGGCAGCTCGTGGTCAGCGACGGGGCCGTCGAGAAGCACGTCAGCAACATCTTCCTGAAGCTCGGCCTGTCGCCCAGTGACGGGGATCACCGCCGCGTTCTCGCGGTGCTGACCTACCTGAACTCGTGACGGGGTAGCACTGTAGTCGCTTGACATTGTCAATGACCGGGTGTGGTGGACGACGGGGAACGGAGCGAGCGGTAGATCATGACAAGCCGGGGCGTCCGGCCGTCGTACGGCGGTGATCCGCGCACGATGATCGGCCGAATGGCCGAGGGCGGGCGACCCTCACAGTCGTAGGCTTGATCTGGGAGGGCCTGCGGGAAGGCAGCTCCCGGACAGCCGCCTCGAAGGAGGTCCAGTTCAGTGACCAGTCAGGTCAGCAGCCCGGCGGAGCAGGCCGACGAAGCCGTCGTGGGAGAGCAGCGCAAACCGGGCGGGACGGCGAAGGACGTACGCCGTGTCGACCGGGTGATCATCAGGTTCGCGGGGGACTCGGGCGACGGGATGCAGCTCACGGGTGACCGGTTCACCTCGGAGACGGCGTCGTTCGGGAACGATCTGTCCACGCTGCCGAACTTCCCGGCCGAGATCAGGGCCCCCGCAGGGACGCTGCCCGGAGTGTCGAGCTTCCAGCTGCACTTCGCGGACCACGACATCCTGACGCCGGGTGATGCGCCCAATGTGCTGGTGGCGATGAACCCGGCGGCGCTGAAGGCGAACGTGGGCGACCTGCCGCGCGGCGCGGAGATCATCGTCAACACGGACGAGTTCACCAAACGGGCGATGCAGAAGGTGGGGTACGACGCGAGTCCCCTGGAGGACGGCTCGCTGGACGGCTACCACCTCCATCCGGTGCCGCTGACGACGTTGACGGTCGAGGCCCTCAAGGATTTCGACCTCACCCGCAAAGAGGCCGAGCGCAGCAAGAACATGTTCGCGCTCGGCCTCTTGTCATGGATGTACCACCGGCCCACGGAGGGCACGGAGCGGTTCCTGAAGGCGAAGTTCGCGAAGAAGCCGCAGATCGCCGAGGCGAACCTGACGGCCTTCCGCGCGGGCTGGAACTTCGGCGAGACGACGGAGGACTTCGCGGTCTCCTACGAGATCGCGCCGGCCACCACCGCGTTCCCGCCGGGCGTCTACCGCAACATCTCCGGCAACCTCGCGCTCGCGTACGGGCTGATCGCGGCCTCCCGCCAGGCGGACCTGCCGCTGTTCCTCGGCTCGTACCCGATCACCCCGGCCTCGGACATCCTGCACGAGCTGTCGCGGCACAAGAACTTCGGTGTGCGCTCGTTCCAGGCGGAGGACGAGATCGCCGGTATCGGCGCGGCGCTGGGGGCGGCCTTCGGGGGCTCCCTCGCGGTGACGACGACGTCGGGGCCCGGCGTAGCTCTCAAGAGTGAGACGATCGGCCTCGCCGTGTCGCTCGAACTGCCGCTGCTGATCGTCGACATCCAGCGCGGCGGCCCCTCGACCGGCCTGCCGACCAAGACCGAGCAGGCCGACCTGCTCCAGGCGATGTACGGCCGCAACGGCGAGGCGCCGGTGCCGATCGTCGCCCCGCGCACGCCCGCGGACTGCTTCGACGCGGCGCTGGAGGCGGCCCGTATCGCGCTGGCGTACCGCACGCCGGTGATGCTCCTGTCGGACGGCTACCTGGCCAACGGCTCCGAGCCCTGGCGGGTCCCCGAGGTCGACGAACTGCCCGACCTGGCCGTGCGGTTCGCGCAGGGCCCCAACCACACGCTCGCGGACGGCACGGAGGTGTTCTGGCCGTACAAGCGCGACCCGCTCACCCTCGCGCGCCCGTGGGCCGTCCCCGGCACGCCCGGCCTCGAACACCGCATCGGCGGCATCGAGAAGCAGGACGGCACGGGCAACATCTCCTACGACCCCGCCAACCACGACTTCATGGTCCGCACCCGGCAGGCCAAGGTCGACGGGATCGACGTCCCGGACATCGAGGTCGACGACCCGGACGGCGCGCGCACGCTGGTGCTCGGCTGGGGGTCGACGTACGGCCCGATCACGGCCGCCGTACGCCGGCTCAGGACGGCCGGGGAGGCCATCGCGCAGGCGCACCTGCGGCATCTGAACCCCTTCCCGAAGAACCTCGGTGTCGTACTCAAGAGGTACGACAAGGTGGTGATCCCCGAGATGAACCTCGGTCAGCTCGCCACGCTCGTACGGGCGAGGTACCTGGTCGACGCCCACTCCTACAACCAGGTCAACGGCATGCCGTTCAAGGCGGAGCAGCTCGCCACGGCGCTCAAGGAGGCCATCGATGGCTGAGCCGACGCAGGTGTCCGAGGCGAACCCGCTGCTCCAGCTGGTCCCGAGGGCCGAGGCGAAACAGGCCATGAAGGACTTCAAGTCGGACCAGGAGGTGCGCTGGTGCCCGGGGTGCGGGGACTACGCGATCCTGGCGGCCGTGCAGGGCTTCATGCCCGAGCTGGGGCTGGCGAAGGAGAACATCGTCTTCGTGTCGGGGATCGGCTGCTCGTCGCGGTTCCCGTACTACATGAACACCTACGGGATGCACTCCATCCACGGGCGCGCGCCCGCGATCGCGACGGGGCTCGCGTCGTCGCGGCGGGACCTGAGCGTGTGGGTGGTGACCGGTGACGGGGACGCGCTCTCGATCGGCGGCAACCACCTCATCCACGCGCTGCGGCGCAACGTCAACCTGAAGATCCTGCTGTTCAACAACCGGATCTACGGGCTGACGAAGGGCCAGTACTCCCCTACCTCGGAGGTAGGGAAGATCACGAAGTCGACGCCGATGGGTTCGCTGGACGCGCCCTTCAACCCGGTGTCGCTGGCGCTCGGCGCGGAGGCGTCGTTCGTGGCGCGGACCATCGACTCCGACCGCAAGCACCTGACGGAGGTGCTGCGGCAGGCCGCCGCGCATCCGGGGACCGCGCTGATCGAGATCTACCAGAACTGCAACATCTTCAACGACGGGGCGTTCGAGTCGTTCAAGGACCGGGAGGCGGCCCAGGAGGCGGTCATCCGGCTCGAACACGGGCAGCAGGTGCGCTTCGGCGCGGACGGCACGCGGGGGGTCGTACGGGACCGTCGTACCGGAGAGCTACAGGTCGTCGACGTCACTCCGGAGAACGAGGCGGACCTCCTCGTGCACGACGCGCACGCCGAGTCCCCGACGACGGCGTTCGCGCTGTCCCGGCTCGCCGACCCGCAGACGCTGCATCACACGCCGATCGGGGTGCTGCGTTCCGTGCGGCGGCCCGTGTACGACAGCCTGATGGCCGATCAGCTGGACACGGCCGTCGAGCAGCGCGGGAAGGGCGACCTCGCGGCGCTGCTGGCGGGCGGGGACACGTGGACGGTGGTGGGCTGACGTCCGCTGCGGCGGGTGGGTTCCGAGGCTTCGGGGCTCACCCGCCGTCCGCGCACCCGCCACCCGCTCACCCGCCGCCCGCTCACCTCGCCGCCCGCTCCTCGCGGCGCGCGTCGTACTCCGCGCGGGCCGCCATGACCCGGTCCAGGCGGGCCTGGGTCCACTCGGCGACCTCGCGGACGCGTTCGGCGGCCTCACGGCCGAGGGGGGTCAGGGAGTAGTCGACGCGGGGCGGGATGACCGCGTGGGCCTCGCGGTGGACGAGGCCGTCGCGCTCCAGGGTCTGGAGCGTCTGGGTGAGCATCTTCTCGCTGACCTTGCCGATCGCGCGGCGCAGCTCGCTGAAGCGGTACGGGCGGTCCAGGAGGTTGAGCAGGACGAGGACGCCCCAGCGGCTCGTGACGTGCTCCAGCACCAGGCGCTGGGGGCACATCGCGCTGTCGGCCTCCTGATGGGCGTGTACGAGGTCCGTGAAGCGCGGGGCGCTGGTCTCCTTGGTTACCGACATGCCGGTAGCTTACTTCAAAGTGGGTACTTTCCTTTGGTTAGCGCTCCCCCTAGGGTTAGTGCGCAGAGCACCCCACAAGGAGTTGTGAACCATGAGCATCGTCGTCACCGGAGCCACCGGACACCTCGGCCGCCACGTCGTGGAGCAGTTGCTGGAGAAGGTTCCCGCGGAGCAGATCACGGCCGTCGTGCGCGACGAGGCCAAGGCCGCGGACCTCGCCGCGCGCGGCGTCAAGCTCGCCGTCGCCGACTACAACGCCCCCGAGACCTTCGACGGCGTCCTCGGCGCCGGCGACAAGGTCCTGCTGATCTCGGGCAGCGAGGTCGGCAACGACCGGCCCGGCCAGCACCAGGTCGTCATCGACGCCGCGAAGGCCGCCGGCGTGGCTCTGCTGGCGTACACCAGCGCGCCGGGCTCCCTGACGGCCGCGCTCGCGGACGACCACCGGGCCACCGAGAAGGCGCTGCTCGCCTCCGGGGTGACGTACACGCTGCTGCGCAACGGCTGGTACCACGAGAACTACACCGAGAACCTGGCCCCCGTCCTGGAGCACAGCGCGGTCGTCGCTGCGGCCGGCGAGGGGCGTGTCTCCTCCGCCGCCCGCGCGGACTACGCGGCTGCGGCCGTCGCCGTGCTGACCG